>NZ_JBHVIV010000012.1:140797-147909 GCF_042799475.1 Kitasatospora sp. NPDC057692
ACCGGGTGGGTCCCCCCCGTGGGCGTCACCCCGTGGGGGGCGGGGGGGGGGGCGGAGGGGCCCGGGGGGGCGGGGCGCCCCCCCGCCCCGGCCCCCCCGGCCGGCTCCGTAACGTCCCCCGTTACGGGAGCCTGAGCCACTACTTCACCCCGGCCGCACTCTGCAGCACCGACGGGGTGACCGCGCCCGCGAAGACCCGGCCGTCATCGGTGACCAGCACGTTCAGCACCTTGGTGCTGATCAGGGAACCGCCGGCGACCGGCTTGCCCAGCGACTTGGCCAGCGCCAGCGGGTTCTGCGCCGCGCCCTCGCCGGCCCCCGGGCCGCGTCCGCCCGGGCCGTGCCCGCCCTTGCCGCGCGGGCCCCCGCCCTCGGCCGGGACGAACACGTCGCCGGACGGCAGCTTGGCGGAGAGCACGGCCGTCCAGCCCTCGCCGATCACGTTCAGGCCGTCGGCGGCCGCCTCGGCCTCCTCCGGCGAGACCTCGCCGCGCGGCGCGGCGGAGGCCTTCTGCTCCGTCACCTTGGCGCCCTTGGGCACGGTGAACTCGAAGGTCTTCGCGGCCGGTCGGGCGAACGAGACCTGGGTGAAGTGGACGTCCAGCACCGTGCCGCCGTCCGCGCCCCTGACCACGACCGACAGCGGCACGCCGTTGTCGGCGGCCACCGCGATCCGCACCTCGCCGATCGTCGAGCCCGGCTGGGTGGGCTTCACGCTCAGCCGGTAGGCCTTCTGCCCGGCCACCGTCGCGGTGCCGTCCACGGTGACGGCGGTGGTGCCCGCGCCCGCCGCCAGGAACTGCCGGGCCGCCTCCTGCGGGGTGGTCGGCACCCCGGTCAGCGGCGCGCTGCCCGGGTGGCCGCCGGCCGCCGCGTCCGGCCGGGCCCCGGTCAGGTGCACGGCCTCGTTGGTGCTGCTGTCCCAGGCCCAGGCCTGGTCGCCGTTGCGGATCAGCTCGTACCCGGACAGCTGCTCCAGCAGACCGATCCGCTGCCGGTCCGGTCCGTCCACCGCGACCCGCAGGGTGTGCTCGCCGCCGAGCAGGCCGGTGAGCTTCGCGGTGGGCGCGGCGCCCGAGGGCCCGTCCCCGCCGCGCCCCGCGCCGCCGCCCGCGAGCCCCCCGGCCGCGGCGCCCAGCAGCTGGCTCGGCACACCGAGGTCGGTCGAGACCGACACCGTCCCGGTGAGCGTCTGCGCCTGCGAGCCGAGCACCTTCGCCACCACCTGCTCCGCCGTCAGCGCCGGCAGCTCCGGCGGCGAGGAGTCCGCCAGCGCCGGCACCAGCCCCACCCCGGCGGCGATCGCGGCCGTGACAGCCAGCGGAACGGCCACCCGCACCAGGGTGCGCCGGCGCGACCGGTAGGGGGCCCCGCCGTCCTGGAACTCGTCCGCCGGGCCGCCGCCCGCGGTCGCCCTGTCGTCCGTCATCCGTCCAACCCCTCCGTCGGTCAACGACTGTCCCTGGGTCTCCATTAGACGGTCCCGGGCCGCCTTCGTCATCGCCCTGCAGGGTGGGTTCCGGGTCGGCCTCGCGTCGCAGCCGACCCTGATGCCTCCTCAGGGTCGGCTCCTCCGAACGCACGAGGAACGTACGTGAACTGGCGTAGGGTCGCGGCATGGACGCAACCAACTCCCCGACCGCCAACGCGATGCGGCGTGCTCTGCGCCGGGCCCGGGACGGTGTCACGCTGGACGCGACCGAGGCGGCGGTACTGCTGCAGGCGAGAGGCGAGGACCTGCGCGACCTCTGCGCCGGAGCCGCCCGGGTCCGCGACGCCGGCCTCGACGCGGCCGGCCGGCCCGGCGTCATCACCTACTCCAGGAGTGTGTTCATCCCGCTCACCCGGCTCTGCCGGGACAAGTGCCACTACTGCACCTTCGTGACCGTCCCTGGCAAGCTGCGCCGGGAGGGCCGGGGGATGTTCATGTCCCCGGACGAGGTGCTGGAGGTCGCCCGGCGGGGCGCGGAACTCGGCTGCAAGGAAGCGCTCATCACGCTCGGGGACAAGCCCGAGGACCGCTGGCCGGAGGCCCGCGAGTGGCTGGACGCGCACGGCTACGACGACACGATCGCGTACGTCCGCGCGATGTCGATCCGGATCCTGGAGGAGACCGGACTGCTCCCGCACCTCAACCCCGGGGTGCTGAGCTGGACGGACTTCCAGCGGCTGAAGCCGGTCTCCGCCTCGATGGGCATGATGCTGGAGACCACCGCCACCCGGCTGTGGAGCGAGCCCGGCGGCCCGCACTTCGGCTCGCCCGACAAGGAGCCGGCCGTCCGGCTGCGGGTGCTGGAGGACGCCGGCCGCAGCTCGGTGCCGTTCACCAGCGGTCTGCTGATCGGCATCGGCGAGACCTACGAGGAGCGCGCCGAGTCGCTGTTCGCGCTGCGCCGGGTCTCCCGGGCCTACCACGGCGTCCAGGAGCTGATCCTGCAGAACTTCCGCGCCAAGCCGGACACCGCGATGCGCGGCATGCCGGACGCGGAGCTGGACGAGCTGGTCGCCACCGTCGCGGTGGCCCGGCACATCATGGGCCCGTCCGCCTGCCTCCAGGCGCCGCCGAACCTGGTGGACGGCGAGTACGAGCGGCTGATCGCGGCCGGCATCGACGACTGGGGCGGGGTCTCCCCGCTGACCCCCGACCACGTCAACCCCGAGCGCCCCTGGCCGCAGATCGAGAAGCTGGCCGAGCGCTCGGCCGCGGCCGGCTTCGAGCTGCGCGAGCGCCTCGCCGTCTACCCCGAGTACGTGCGTCGCGGCGAGCCCTGGCTGGACCCGCGGGTGCTGCCGCACGTCCGGGCGCTGGCCGACCCGGAGACCGGTCTGGCCCGGCCCGACGCGGTGGTCACCGGGCACCCCTGGCAGGAGCCGGAGGACCTGCCGGACTCGTACGGCCGCACCGACCTGCACAGCACCATCGACACCGAGGGCCGCACCGGCGACCGGCGGGCCGACTTCGAGGACGTCTACGGCGATTGGGAGGTGCTGCGCGAGCAGGCCGCCTCGGCCGCCCCCGGCCCGGCCGGCGCGCCGGAGCGGCTGGACGCCGAGGTCCGGGCCGCGCTCGCGGTGGCCGCCGACGACCCGGTCCGGCTGACCGACGAGCAGGCGCTGGCGCTGTTCCAGGCGGACGGCCCGGCGCTGGACGCGCTCTGCGGGATCGCCGACGCGGTGCGCCGGGACGCGGTCGGCGACGAGGTCACCTACTGCGTCACCCGGAACATCAACTTCACCAACGTCTGCTACACCGGCTGCCGCTTCTGCGCCTTCGCCCAGCGCCGCACCGACGCGGACGCCTACAGCCTCTCGCTGGAGCAGGTCGCCGACCGGGCCGCGCAGGCCTGGGAGGTCGGCGCCACCGAGGTCTGCATGCAGGGCGGCATCCACCCGGACCTGCCCGGCACCGCCTACTTCGACATCGCGCGCGCGGTGAAGGAGCGGGTGCCCGGCATCCACGTGCACGCCTTCTCGCCGATGGAGGTGGTCAACGGCGCCACCCGGACCGGGCTGTCGATCCGGGACTGGCTGCAGCGCGCCCAGGAGTCCGGCCTGGACAGCATCCCGGGCACCGCCGCCGAGATCCTCGACGACGAGGTCCGCTGGGTGCTCACCAAGGGCAAGCTGCCGGCCGCGACCTGGGTGGAGGTCGTCACCACCGCGCACGAGCTGGGCATCCGCTCCTCGTCCACGATGATGTACGGGCACGTGGACACGCCGAAGCACTGGGTGGGCCACCTGCGGCTGCTCGCGGAGATCCAGCAGCGCACCGGCGGCTTCACCGAGTTCGTGACGCTGCCGTTCATCCACACCAACGCCCCGGTCTACCTGGCCGGGATCGCCCGGCCGGGCCCGACCGCGCGGGACAACCGGGCGGTGGTCGCGATGGCCCGGCTGCTGCTCCACCCGCACATCCGCAACATCCAGACCAGCTGGGTGAAGCTGGGCTCCGAGGGCGCCGCCGAGATGCTCCGCTCGGGCGCCAACGACCTGGGCGGCACGCTGATGGAGGAGACCATCTCCCGGATGGCCGGGTCGGCGTACGGGAGCTACAAGTCGGTCCGGGACCTGCGGGCGATCGCCGAGGCGGCCGGGCGCCCGCACCGGCAGCGCACCACCACCTACGGCGAGGTGCCGGCCGAGCGGCTGGCCGCCGCGCTGGCCTCGGACGGCCACCTGCCGGAGCTGCTGCCGCTCGTCGACTGAGCCGTCGCCGTGCGCCGGGGCGGATCCGGTGGAGCGGGAACCCTGCCGTCCCGTTCGGGCATTCGAATACAGTGCGAGGGCGCGCGACCCGCCGTGCGTCGCGCGACCCCGCCCGAACCCGGACGAAAGGCGCCCGTCGTGATGCCACTGTGGTCACGCGCCCAGCAGCAGGACTTCCGCAGCCGGGTGCGGGGGTGCCTGTTGGGCGGGGCGATCGGGGACGCCCTCGGCGCGGGCATCGAGTTCGAGTCGCTGGAGAAGATCCGCGCCGCGCACGGCCCGCTCGGCGTCACCGGGTACGTCCCGGCGTACGGACGGCTCGGCGCCGTCACCGACGACACCCAGATGGTGCTGTTCACCCTGGACGGGCTGATCCGGGCGCACATCCGCCGGGACACCGGCAGCTGGCACCCGCCCACCGACGTCCACCGCGCCTATCTGCGCTGGGCCGCCACCCAGCGGGACTGGGGCCCGGACGAGCGGCGGGCCGACCTCGGCTGGCTCGGCCGCGAGGAGTGGCTGTACGCGCAGCGCGCGCCGGGCCAGGCCTGCCTCTCCGGACTCTCCGGTCCGGACGCCGAGCGGCTGGGCACCCTGGAGGTGCCGAAGAACCCGCACTCCAAGGGCTGCGGCACGGTGATGCGGGCGGCGCCGTTCGGGCTGCTGACCACCTGGGAGCCGGGCCTGGTGTTCCAGCTGGCGGTGGAGTGCTCGGTGCTGACCCACGGCCACCCCACCGGCTACCTCTCGGCCGGCGCGCTGGCGGTGATCGTCCAGACCGCGGCCCGCGGCGGCACCCTGGAGGAGGGCGTGCACCTGGCGCTGGCGCTGCTCTCCGAGCGGCCGGCACACGAGGAGACCACGGCGGCGCTGCGGGCGGCGCTGGACGCGGTGCGGGCGGGCGAGCCGTCGGCCGAGCGGGTCGAGGCGCTGGGGGAGGGCTGGGTCGCCGAGGAGGCGCTGGCGATCGGGGTGTACTGCGCGCTGGTGGCGCACGACATCCGGTCCGGGCTGCTGCTGGCGGTGAACCACTCGGGGGACAGCGACTCCACCGGTGCGATCTGCGGCAACCTGCTCGGGGTGCTGCACGGTGACACCGCGCTGCCACCCGGGCTGGTGGCGGGTCTGGAGGGGCGCGGTGCGCTGCTGGAGCTGGCGGACGACTTCGTCCTGGAGCTGATGCACGGGCCCGAACTGCACAGCGCCGACACCCCGGAGGGCGCGGCCTGGGCGGCTCGCTACCCGGTGCTCGGCTGAGGTGCCGCCCGCCGCGGCCCGGGGGTTTTTGACGGGGTCATGTCGCTGGACGCGAAGATGCCCGTAGCGGTGGCCGCCGCCCCGGGAGGGCGGTGGACACCGCTACGGGCACCTGGCCGAGAAGCGGTACGAGGCGGATCAGAACCCGCCGAACACCCCCGCGCCCGCGTCGGTGGCGAACGTGTTCCAGGCCTCGGCGGAGAAGCGCAGTTGCGGACCCTGCGGGTCCTTGGAGTCGCGGACCGCCACCAGGTCGGCGGCGGGAACGCGGATCTCCACACAGGCGCCGTTGCCGCCGCTGTGACTGCTCTTGCGCCAGCTCGTCCCGTTCTCGAAGGTGGTGCTCATCGGTGGTATCCCTCTTCAATGTCGGCTATCAGTGTCCGGGTCTCGGCCACCCCGAGCGCGGCCGCCCGCAGGTGGTCGTAGAGACTGGTATAGCGGCGCACGTCGGCCTCCTTCTCCAGGTAGAGATCGCTCGTCACCCCTTCGAAGTAGACAACTGTGGAATCGGCTGACTCGGGGAACTCCAGCAGGGAGAATGTCCCGGTCATGCCGGGGTGGGCGCCGTGCGAGAACGGGATGACCTGGATGGTGATGTTGGGGCGCTGGCTCAGCTCCAGCATGTGCTTCAGCTGGTGGGCCATCACCTCCTTGCTGCCGACCTCCCGGCGGAGCACCGCCTCGTCTATCACGGTCCACAGGCTGCCCAGCTGGTTCTCGCCGTTGACCCGGTCCTGGCGCTTCATCCGGACCTGGACGCGGCGCTGGACGGAGAGCGCGTCGGTGTCCGGCTGGGTGCCCTCGACCACGGCCTGCGCGTACTGCTCGGTCTGCAGCAGCCCGGGCACGAAGGAGGACTCGTACGCGCGGATCGAGGAGGCCTCGGCCTCCAGGCCGATGTACACGCTGTAGGGCGTGGGCATGTCGTTGAAGTCGTGCCACCAGCCGCGCTGCCGGGACTCCCGGGCCATCTCCATCAGGCTGGCCCGCATCGCCTCGTCGGCGACGTTGTAGACGTCGCAGAGGTCGCGGACGTCCCGCTGGCTGATGCTGCGGCGGCCGTTCTCCAGCCGGCTGATCTTCGACTGGGAGACCATCAGCCGGCCGGCCACCTCCTCGGCGGTCATCCCGGCCTGGTCCCGGAGCTTGCGCAGTTCCGCGCCGAGGCGCCGGCGGCGCACCGTGGGATTGATGTTCGCGGACACGTCGGCCTCCGGTCGGACCTCTGGTGATCGTTGGAACGGAAGTCCTCGGAACACGGTGGAAATCTGGATCAACCCCCTGATGGTGAGCAGCATGTCACCCCGGATCAGGTCGGCGCCGGGAAATGACCGGAGCGCAGTAGAACAGATCATCGGAAAAGCGCTTCGGCGAGACAGCGGGCGCCTCCGAGTGGTAGGGGCGCCGGGCTCCGGTCCGGTGGTGCTTCGGCGGCGTGACGGATGTGGTGCGGGTGCGGCCCCTGGGCCGCGCAGGTGCTGGTGGCACGTGCGGGGGCGGTATGCGGCCGTTGGTCCGGGGTGGGGCCGGACCGGTCGGGGGACGGCGGAGGGGGGGGGGGGGGGGGGGGAGAACAAACGCAGGCCTACCCCCCCCAACAACCAGGAGGTGGTGGGGGTGTGGGGAGGGAACGACGACTGAAGTAA
>NZ_JBHVIV010000013.1:0-147288 GCF_042799475.1 Kitasatospora sp. NPDC057692
GAGGTGGCGGGCCTTCCCCCCCCGCCCCCCCACCCCCCCCTACCCCGCCCCCCCAACCCCCCGCCCTCCCTGTACCCCCCGGGGCCCCCCCAACCCCCCGGGCCCCCCACGGCGCTGCTCCGTCACGACCGTTCGCCTGCAGCCTAGCGGTGCCTGGTTAAGGACAAGTCCGGCCCCAAGCTCGCCTTCTCTCCGGCCGCTTGGCGCTCCTTCGTCGAGTTCACACAGACGATCTGACGGAAGCGCAGCGGCCGTCCCCCGTCGGGGGACGGCCGCCCTCTGCACTGCTCCGCCGGGACCTACCGCCCGGCGAGGGCGTGGACGAAGCGGTGGGCGTCGATGGTGCCGAGGCCGCTGGCGAGGTCGTAGCCCCTGGTGGCCCGGTAGCCGGTGACGCCGTCCCAGGAATTGTCGCCGGTGGTCACGTCGACCAGGCCGCTCCACTGCTGCGGGAGCAGATCGAGGCCGTAGAGACGCCAGTTGAGCTGGCCGAGGCGACGGCCGGCGAGCTGGTCGGCGAGGGCGACCACGCCGGAGAAGATCGGCGCCGCCTCGCTGGTGCCGCCGGTGAGGTGCCAGCCGACCCGGGTGGGGTCGTAGGACTCGTAGGTCCAGGCGCCGCCGTCGACGGCCGCGCTCATGCTGATGTCCGGGGTGCCGCGGTGGTTGCCGGTGACCTTGGCGACGCCCGCCTGGTACAGCGGCCGCTCGAACACGCCGGATTCCCCGCCGCCGCCCGCGCCGTACGCGTCGTGCCAGACCTTGTCGGGCGCGGTGCGCTTGCCGGCGTCGTCCAGGGTGAGCTGGGTGCCGCCGACGGAGGTGACCAGCGGGTCGGAGGAGGGCCAGGAGTTGACCCGGTACGGGTAGAGGTCGGCGCCGTTCTGCTGATAGTCGGTGGCGCCGGCGTCGCCGGAGGAGGCGAGCACGGTGACGTCGTGCGCGGCGGCCTCCTTGAAGGCGTAGCGCAGGTCGGTCAGCGAGCGGAAGTCGCCCTTGTCGAAGCCGGGGAAGGTGTTCTCGGTGGCGCCGAAGCTCTGCGAGATGACGTCGGCCCGGCCGGAGCGGATGAGGGCCTGCTCGGCGTCCATCATCTCGGGCAGGCCGGTGGTGCCCTCGGTCTCGGCGACCCCGGTCTCGACCAGGATGATGTGGGCGTCCGGGGCGATGGCGTGGGCGTACTCGACGTCGAGGGTGGCCTCGCCCGCCCAGCCGGTGTGGTCGGGGTTGGTGGGGTCGAACGGCGGGACGTTGCCCCACTTCATGATCTCGACCTGGGTGTCCGGCAGGCCCCACTGCTTGTCGAAGACCTCCAGGTCGTGCTGGATGGTGGGGGAGCCGAAGGAGTCGACGATGACGATGGTGCGGCCCTTGCCGGTGACGCCCTCCTGGTAGAGGGGGTTCAGGTGGTAGGCCTCGCGGTACTGGAGCGGGGAGTAGCAGTGGATGCCGAGTTCGCTGACGCACTGGGAGGTGGTCAGCGGCGCCGTGCGGCCGGCGGCGTTCACCCGGCCGGCCGAGGCGGGGCGAACGTGGACGCCGGCGGCGCTCGGCGCGGTGGTCGCGGTGGTGGCCGCGCCGGAGCCGGTGGAGACGGTGCCGGCCGCGAGGGCGGTAGCCCCGACGGCGAGCAGGGCCAGGGCGCGGCGGAGGGTGCGGGGGCTGCCCATGGGACTCCTAGGGACGCTGGGCCCGGCCGGGATCGGACGGGTCGGTCCGGCCATCCCATCGAGTGCCGCATGATCATGCCATAGTCATTTCATGCTGTCGGCATGGTCGCCTCCGGCCACCGAAAAAGGTCAAGACCGTCCCAGGTGAAGGTAACCCACCACCAGGGACGGTCACCTGATGGACCGTCAGCAAAATTGCGCGTGTCAGCGCGCCCCGCCGTTGACGTACAGCGTCTGGCCGCTGACGTACGAGGCGTCCTCGCTCGCCAGGAAGGCGACGACCGAGGCGATCTCCTCCGGCTGCCCGACCCGCCGCAGCGGGGTGCGGGCGGCCACCTCGGTCTGGTGGTCCTCGGCTGTGGCGCCGACCCGGGCGGCCGTCGCGGCGGTCATCGCGGTGGCGATGTAACCGGGGGCCACCGCGTTCACGTTGATGTTGAACGGGCCGAGTTCGATGGCGAGGGTGGCCGTCAGGCCCTGGATGCCGGCCTTGGCGGCGGCGTAGTTCGCCTGGCCGCGGTTGCCGAGCGCCGAGCGCGAGCTGAGCGAGACGATCTTGCCCCACTTCTGCGCCACCATGTACTTCTGCGCCACGTGGCTGCAGTTGTAGGCACTGGTCAGGTTGACCGTCAGCACCGCGTCCCAGTCGGCCTTGGGCATCTTGAAGAACAGGTTGTCCCGGGTGATCCCGGCGTTGTTGACCAGGATGTGCAGGGCGCCGAAGTCCTCGTTGATCCGTGCGAACACCTCCTCCACGGCGTCGTAGTCGGCCACGTCGCAGCCGTACGCCCGGGCGGTGCCGCCCTTGGCGGTGATCTCCGCGGCCGTTCCGGCGGCCCGCTCGGCCGAGAGGTCGACCACGGCCACCGCCGCGCCCTCCTCGGCCAGCCGGCGCGCGGTCGCCGCGCCGATGCCCTGCGCGCCGCCGGTGACGACGGCGACCTTGCCTGCGAAACGCGTCATGGTGCTGCTCCTCGGGGAGAGGTCCGGCTGACAGCTGACAGAATCTGTCATCTGAAATCTGTCAGCTGTCATCTGATATCTGTCAGTTGTCAGTTGTCAGCCGTCAGCCGTCAGGCGGACTCCACCAGCACCGCCGTGCCCTGGCCGACACCCACGCACATGGTGGCCAGACCGCGGCGCCCGCCGGTACGGCGCATCCGGTGCAGCAGGGTGGTGAGGATCCGGGCACCGGAGCCGCCGAGCGGGTGGCCGAGCGCGATCGCTCCGCCGGTCGGGTTGACCAGCTCCGGGTCGATCCCCAACTGGTCGACGGAGGCCAGCACCTGGGCGGCGAAGGCCTCGTTCAGCTCGGCCTCCTCGACCTCCTCCAGCGACCAGCCGGCCCGGGCGAGCACCTTGCGGGTGGCCGGCACCGGCCCGATGCCCATCACGTCCGGATGCACGCCCGCCGAGGCGCCGGCCACGTACCGGCCGAGCGGCTCCAGGC
This sequence comes from Kitasatospora sp. NPDC057692, assembly GCF_042799475.1. Classification (NCBI taxonomy): domain Bacteria; kingdom Bacillati; phylum Actinomycetota; class Actinomycetes; order Kitasatosporales; family Streptomycetaceae; genus Kitasatospora; species Kitasatospora sp. NPDC057692. Next base: position 3,121 of record NZ_JBHVIV010000013.1, read on the forward strand.
CGAACTCGCCGAGCGCCTCCTCGCTGACCAGGACCAGCCCGGCCGCGCCGTCGTTCATCGGCGAGGCGTTGCCCGCCGTCACCGTGCCGCCGGGGCGGAAGGCCGGCTTGAGCCGGGCCAGCTTCTCCAGGCTGGTGTCCTCGCGGATCGACTCGTCCTCGCCGACGGTCACCCCGTCGGCCCGCTCGACCGGGATCAGCTCGGCGTCGAAGCGGCCGTCCTTGCGCGCGGCGGCGGCCCGCTGGTGGCTGCGCAGCGCGAAGGCGTCCTGGCGCTCCCGGGTGATGCCGAACCGGGCGGCCACCTGCTCGGCGGTCTCGCCCATCGAGAGCACACCGTGCAGCTCGGCCATCCGCGGGTGGGTGAGCCGCCAGCCGAGCCGGGTGTCGTAGGTCTCGATCCGGTGCGGCAGCGCCTCGTCGGGGCGGGGGAGGACGAAGGGGGCGCGGGTCATCGACTCGCAGCCGCCGGCGAGCACGACGTCCGCCTCGCCGGAGCCGATCGCCCGGGCGGCCATGGTGACCGCCTCCAGTCCGGAGGCGCAGAGCCGGTTGACGGTGGCCCCGGGGACGCTGTCGGGCAGTCCGGCGAGCAGGACGGCCATCCGGGCGGCGTTGCGGTTGTCCTCGCCGGCCTGGTTGGCGGCGCCCCAGTAGACGTCGTCGATCCGGGCCGGGTCGAGGGCGGGCAGGTCGGCGAGCAGGGCGCGCAGCACGGTGGCCGAGAGGTCGTCGGGGCGGACCGTGGCGAGCGCTCCGCGCAGTCGGCCGATGGGTGTGCGGCGGGCTGCGGCGAAGTAGACAGGACGCACGACGTCGGGCTCCTAGTCGAGAGGGGGGCGGTGGGTCAGAAGGCGCTGACGCCGGTGAGCGCGCGCCCGATGAGCAGCTGGTGGATCTGGCTGGTGCCCTCGTAGAGGGTCATCACCCGCGCGTCGCGCAGGTACTTGCCGACGGGGTACTCGTCGACGAAGCCGTAGCCGCCGAACACCTGGAGGGCGTTGTTGGCGGCCCGCACCGCCGCCTCGCTGGCGAACAGCTTGGCGACGGAGGACTCGGTGGCGAACGGCAGGCCGCGCTCGATGTGGTCGGCGACCTTCCAGGTGAGCAGCCGGGCGGCCTCGACGTCCACGGCGATCCCGGCGAGCAGCTGCTGGACCAGCTGGTGCGAGGCGATCGGCGCGCCGAACTGCTCGCGTTCGCCGGCGTACCGGACGGCGGCGTCCAGGCAGGCCCGGGCGATGCCGACGCAGCCGGCGGCGACCGACATCCGGCCCTTGGCGAGTGCGGCCATGGCGACGGTGAAGCCCTTGCCGAGCTCGCCGAGCCGGGCGGAGTCGGGGACGCGGACGCCGTCGAAGGTGAGCTCGGCGGTCGCCTGGCCGCGCAGGCCGAGCTTGCCGTGGATCTCGGTGCGGGTGAAGCCGGGCAGGCCGGTGGGCACCAGGAAGGCGGTGATGCCCCGGTGGCCGGGTTCGCCGGTGCGGGCGAAGACCAGCGCGACGTCGGCCCAGGTGCCGTTGGTGATGAAGGTCTTGCCGCCGCTGATCAGCCAGTCGGCGCCGTCGCGCACGGCCCGGGTGGTGAGGTTGGCGGCGTCCGAGCCGGTGCCGGGCTCGGTGAGGGCGAAGCAGCCGAGCGCCTCGCCGGAGGTGAGCCGGGGCAGCCAGTGCCGCTTCTGCTCCTCGGTGCCGAAGGCGTTGACGGACTTGGCGACCAGGCCGAGCGAGACCGAGACGATGCCGCGCACGGCGGAGTCGCCCCGGCCCAGCTCCTCCAGGACCAGGCAGTAGGCGAGGTGGTCGCCGCCGCTGCCGCCGTACTCCTCGGGGACGGTCAGGCCGAGGAAGCCGACCTCGCCGAGCCGGCGGACGATCGTGCGGTCGACCGACTCGGCGCGGTCCCAGGCGGTGGCGTGCGGGACGATCTCGCGGTCGGTGAAGGAGGCCGCGAGTGCGCGGACGGCGGCCTGTTCCTCGGAGAGTTCCAGGTCCATCGGGCGCCCCCAGTTAAACTAGCGCTGCAAGTTTTATGGGGGGACTGTAGCTCCGACCGGCCGTGCTGGGAAGGGGCACCTGCCAGAATCGGTCCACCCCCACCCGACCGGAGGAGCCGCGCCGATGCCCCGCCCGCGCACCCCCCTGCTCAGCCGCGAGCGCATCGTCACCGCCGCGCTGCGGCTGGTCGACGAGGAGGGGCTGGCCGCGCTCTCCACCCGCCGGCTGGCCGCCGATCTCTCGGTGAGCGGGCCGTCCCTCTACAACCACTTCGCCACCAAGGACGAGTTGCTGGACGCGGTGGTGGACGGTGTGATGGGCGAGGTCGACCTGTCGATGTTCGCCGCCGGCGCGCCCTGGCCGCAGGCGCTGCGCGACTGGGCCCGCTCCTACCGCGCCGCGCTCGCCGCCCACCCCCACATCGTTCCGGTGCTCGCCCAGGGCCCCGGGCGCCGGCCGAACGCGCTGAGGCTGGCCGACGCCGTCTTCGGCCACCTGGTGGAGGCCGGCTGGCCGCGCGGGCAGGCGACCAGGATCGGTGCGCTGATGCGCTACTTCGTCACCGGCTCGGCGCTGGCCTCCTTCGCGGCCGGCTTTCCGGAGGACGCCGGGGTGTACGACGCGGCCGACTACCCGCACCTCGGCGAGGCACACCGGCTGGCCGAGCACCGCGCGGCCGTCGACGAGGGCGCCTTCGAAACGGGGCTGGAGGCGCTCCTCGACGGACTGGTGCTGCGCTTCGAGCGGCTGGAGCTTCCGGAGCGCCAGGGCCGCCGGCGTCACCAGGACCACCGGGGAGACCGGGGAGACCGGGCTCACCAGGGCTCGCGGGCCACGAACGCCGGGCGCAGCGCGGGGTCCACCGGGTCGTAGTACCGGTGGTAGACGGGGGTCAGTCCGCCGGAGACCGGCGGCACGATCCAGCTCCAGTCGGCGGGCGTCGGCCGGCCGGCCCGCTTCTCCCGTGCCACGTGCCGCAGGAACCGCTCGGACTCGGTGTGGTGGTCGGACATGGTCACCCCGGCCTCCTGGAAGGAGTGCAGCACGGCGACGTTCAGCTCCACCAGCGCGCGGTCCCGCCAGAGCGTGCGGTCGCTGGAGGTGTCCAGGCCGAGCCGTGCGGCGACGGTGGGCAGCATGTCGTAGCGGTCGGCGTCGGCGAGGTTGCGGGCGCCGATCTCGGTGCCCATGTACCAGCCGTTGAACGGCGCGGCGGGGTAGCGCACGCCGCCGATCTCCAGCGTCTGGTCGCTGATCGCCGGCACCGCGTACCAGCGCAGGTCCAGCTCGGCGAACCACGGGTGCCCGGGGTGGGAGAGCGGGACCTCCAGCGTGGTGTCCTCGGGCAGCTCGTACCAGGCGGGCCGTTCGCCGGGCCGCTCCTGGACGAGCAGCGGCAGCACCTCGAACCGCTCCTCGCCGCCCTTCCAGCCGAGGTCCCGGGCCCGGGCGGCGAGCTGCCCGCCGGCCGGGTCGCCGGTCCACCGGCCGTCGGGGCCGGGGTGGCCGGCGTAGCGGACGAGCTGCTGGTTGAGGATCCGGGCGGCCGGACGGCCGGGCCGGTCGGGGGCGAACACCGAGATCACCGGGCGGATCCGGCCGCCGTTGGTGGCGGTGCGCAGGTGGGTGAAGCACTCGGTGGCGAGGTCGTCGGCGGAGGACAGGTGGCGCAGGTCGCGCACCACCAGGCTGCGCCAGTAGAGCCGGCCGATGCAGCGGGCGGCGTTGCGCCAGGCGAGCCTGGCGCCGTGGGCGAGTTCGTCGGGGGTGTGCTCGTAGGTTCCGGTGCGGTCGATCTCGTCGAGGACGGCGCGGATGCGGGCCTGCGGGTCGCCGGCGGCGGGTTGCTCGGCGTGGAACCGCCGGATGAAGTCGGCGGCCTGCTGCGGGTCGGTGAACGGTCGGTCGGTGAACGGCCGGTCGGTGAACGGCGGTTCGGCGGCGGGCTCCGGGGGCTCCTCCGGGACCAGGTGGCCGTGGACGTGGGCGTGCGAGTAGGGGCAGGCGCCGCCGGGTGCGGCGGCGGGGCGGCGTGTGCCGCGCTCACCGCTCCGGTTGCCGCTGCGGGTGCGAAGCCGGTCGAAGATCAAGGACATCCCTCCTGCCGGACAGGGATACCGGAGGTGCGCGCGGCATCGCAGGGAGTGAACGATTCGGCCCCCGCCCCCGGCGTCTTCGCGCTAGGGTGCGGGGGCCGGGCGCCAGGGGCCGGGGCCGCCGAGGGCGGCGGTCAGCCCATGTCCTCCAGGCGGACGCCCTTGGTCTCCTTGAGGAAGCGCGCCACGAAGACCACCGACAGCGCCGCGAACACCGCGTACGCGAGGTAGGTGGCCGAGAGGTTCCAGCGGGAGAGCGCCGGGAACGAGACGGTGATCGCCCAGTTGGCGATCCACTGCGCGGAGGCGGCCAGCGAGAGCGCCGCGGCGCGGATCCGGTTGGGGAACATCTCGCCGAGCATCACCCAGACCACCACGCCCCAGGAGAGCGCGAAGAACAGCACGAAGGCGTTGGCGGAGATCAGCGCCACGGTGCCCTGGAGGTCGGGCAGGGTGACGTCGTCGCCGCTGCCGGTGGCGGAGGAGAACGCCCAGGCGCAGGCGCCGAGGGCGACGGCCATGCCCGCCGAGCCGATGAGCGCCAGCGGCTTGCGGCCGATCCGGTCGACCAGCAGGATCGCGATCACGGTGCCGAGGATGTTGATGACCGAGCCGATGAAGCCGATCAGCAGCGAGTTGGACTGGTCGATGCCCACCGACTGCCAGAGGATCGACGAGTAGTAGAAGATCACGTTGATGCCGACCAACTGCTGGAAGACCGACAGGCCGACGCCGGCCCAGACGATCGGCAGCAGGCCGAAGCGCCCGCCGAGCAGGTCGCGGAAGCGCGGGCGATGGTCGGAGGCGATCAGGCCCCGGATCTCGGCGATCCGGGCGTCGGCGTCGACCTCCCGGCCCTCGACGTCGGCGAGGACGGCGCGGGCCTCCTCCAGGCGGCCGGCGGAGATGAGGAAGCGCGGCGACTCGGGAATGGTCGAGGCGAGCACGAAGTAGACGGCGGCGGGGACGACGCAGATGCCGAGCATCCACTGCCAGGCCTCCAGGCCGAGCAGGTGGCCGCGGGTCTCGCCGCCGGCGGCGTTCGCCAGCATCCAGTTCACCAGCTGGGAGATCGCGATGCCGAGCACGATGGCGGCCTGCTGGAAGGAGGCGAGCCGGCCGCGGTAGCGGGCCGGGGCGACCTCGGCGATGTAGGTCGGGGCGATCACCGAGGCGATGCCGATGGCCGCTCCGCCGAGGACCCGCCACAGGGCGAGGTCCCAGGCGGAGAACGGCAGCATCGAGCCGATCGCGCTCACCGCGAAGAGCAGCGCGCCGGCCTTCATCACGGTGGTCCGGCCGTAGCGGTCGGCGAACCGGCCGGCCAGGGCGGCGCCCACCGCCGAACCCAGCAGCGCGGAGGAGACGATCAGACCGGTCACGCCGTCGCCGACACCGAACTTCTCCTGGATTCCGGAGACCGCGCCGTTGATGACGGAGCTGTCGTAGCCGAACAGGAAGCCGCCGAGGGCCGCGGCGGCGGTGATGAAGACGACGAAGCCGAGCCGGCCGGACGGGGCCGGCCCGGTCTCCGCCTCCGGGGGCCCGGAGGGCTCCGCGGACTGCTGGGTGACGCTCACGATCTTGACTCCTGGTACTCAACGCTGAGTTCGGTGCCGCGATCGTAACCCCTCAATGTTCAAGTGTTGTACATGGGATAGCCATCAAGGCCCGTTTGAAATTAGTAAAGTGAACGATCAAATAGCGCTCCCGCCGGAGTCGGCCACCGGCTGGGCCAGCGAGAGCCCGAACCTCCCGGGCTCGTCGGTCCACCAGGCCGCGAGCCGCAGTCCGGCCGCCGCCAGCTCCTCGGCGACCCGCTCCCGGCGGAACTTCGCCGACACCTCGGTGCGCAGCTCCTCGCCCTCGGCGAAGTGCACCGGCAGGTCCAGCGCCGGGATCTTCACGGTCTGCGAGGCCAGCGAGCGCAGCCGCATCTCGATCCACTCCTGCTCGGGGTCCCAGTGCGCGACGTGGGCGAACGCCTCCGGCTCGAAGTCGGAGCCCAGCTCGCGGTTCAGCACGTTGAGCACGTTGCGGTTGAACTCCGCGGTCACCCCGGCCGCGTCGTCGTAGGCGGCGACCAGCGTCGCCGGATCCTTCACCAGGTCGGTGCCGAGCAGCAGGAAGTCGCCCGGGTCGAGCGCGGCGCGCAGCCCGCGCAGGAAGGCGGCCCGCTCGGGCGGCAGCAGGTTGCCGAGGGTGCCGCCGAGGAAGGCGACCAGGCGCGGCCCGCCGGCCTGCGGCAGGTCGAGGCGGTCGGTGAAGTCGGCCAGCAGGCCGTGCACCGCGAGGCCCGGGTACTCGGCGGCGAGCGCCTTGCCGGCCGCGGTCAGCGCGCTCTCGCTGACGTCCACCGGGACGTACGCCTCCAGGGTGCCGAGGCCGCGCAGCGCGTCCAGCAGCAGCCGGGTCTTCTCCGAGGAGCCGGAGCCGAGCTCGACCAGGGTGCGGGCCCGGGTGGCGGCGGCGATCTTGCCGGCCCGGGCGGTGAGGATCGCGCGCTCGGCCCGGGTCGGGTAGTACTCCGGCAGCCGGGTGATCTCCTCGAACAGCTCGCTGCCCCGCGCGTCGTAGAACCACTTGGGCGGCAGCGTCTTCGGCTCGGAGGTCAGCCCGGTCCGGACGTCGTGCCGCAGGGCGGTGCTGAAGTGGTCGGCGGGCAGCAGCCGGGTGAGATCAAAGGTGCTCATGACAGGTCGATCCTCTGTTCAGGCGTTCAGGAAGTGAAGAGACGGAAACCGCGAGTCGATGGCGGTCCCGCCGCGGACCCGCCGCGGCGGGACCGTCGCGGTCAGAGCGGTTTGACGGTCACCCCGTCCGGTCCGGCCAGCAGCAGCGACCGGTCCGGCACGGCCGTCCAGTCGGGATGGTCGTCGGAGGGCTCGGAGGCGACCAGCACGCCGAGCCCGGGCACCGTCCGGTGGTGCAGGGTGTCGCCCCAGGCGGTGGCGGCGATCTCCCGGCCGTCGGTGAGCAGCAGGTTGATCCGCCCGGTGGTGTGGGCGGCGGCCTCCGCGACGGTGTCGGCCAGCGCCTCGCCGAGGCCGGCGCCGGCGCGCAGCCGGTGCAGTGCGAGCGCCCACAGCAGGGCCGAGTCGGTGCGCGCGACCAGGTCGAGCAGTTCCTGCGGCGGCAGCAGCGCGGCGAGCGCGCCGGTCCGCTCCGGCCAGCCGGCCAGCGCCCCGTTGTGGCTGAACAGCCAGCGTCCGGCGGCGAACGGCGCGGCCGCCTCCTCGCCCGCCGCACAGCCCTCGGTGGCCGAGCGGACCGCCGCCAGCAGCGCCCGGGTGCGCAGGACCCGGGCGAGATCGGCGAACGCGGCGTCCGCCCAGATCGGCCCGGCCCGCCGGTAGCGGGCGGGTACCTCGTCGCCGTCCGCGTACCAGCCGAGGCCGAAGCCGTCCGCGTTGACGGTGCCGTACTGCTGCAGGCGCGGCGCCCAGGACTGCCGGTGGAGCCCGGACGGCGGCTCCACCAGCAGGGTCCGGGGCGCGACCGGCTCGCCGAGGTAGGCGAGGTGGCGGCACATCAGCCGGCCTCCGCGCGGGCGTCGGGCCGCCCGCCGTCGTCGGGGTCGACGTCGGCGGCGGTGCGGAACCCGGAGAAGATCTGCCGGCGCACCGGGTAGTCCCAGTTGCGGAAGGTGCCCCGGCAGGCGACCGGCGCCACCGCGAAGCAGCCGCCGCGCAGCACCTTGTACTCCGGGCCGAAGAACACCTCGGAGTACTCCCGGTAGGGCCAGGCCCGGAAGCCCGGGTAGGGCTGGAGGTCGCTGGCCGTCCACTCCCACACGTCGCCCATCAACTGCCGTACGCCGTAGGGCGACTGCCCCTCCGGGTAGCTGCCGGCCGGGGCCGGGCGCAGGTGCCGCTGGCCCAGGTTGGCGTGCTCGGGGCCGGGCGCGCCGTCGCCCCACGGGTAGCGCCGGGAGCGGCCGGTGGCCGGGTCGTGCCGGGCGGCCTTCTCCCATTCGGCCTCGGTCGGCAGTCGGCGCCCGGCCCAGCGGGCGTAGGCGTCCGCCTCGTACCAGCTGACGTGCAGCACCGGCTCGTCCAGCGGTACGGGCTCCAGCACGCCGAACCGGCGGCGCAGCCAGCCGCCGTCCGCGCGCTGCCAGAACAGCGGTGCGCTCAGCGAGGCCTGCTGCCGGTGCGCCCAGCCCTCGGGAGTCCACCAGCGCGGCTCGTCGTAGCCGCCGTCCTCGATGAAGCGCAGGTAGGCGGCGTTGGTGACCGGGGTGGTGTCCAGCCGGTAGGCGGGCAGGTGGACGCGGTGGGCGGGGCGCTCGTTGTCCAGCGCCCACGGCTCGGTGTCGGTGCCCATGGTGAACCGGCCGGCCGGGATCAGCACCTCGGCGGGAAGCGCGGCGGCGTCCGCCGGGGCGGGCGGCGGCGGGGGAGCGGCCAGCACGGGCTCGCCCCTGCGGAGCTGATGGGTGATCAGCATCGTTTCGTCGTGCTGCTGTTCGTGCTGGGCGATCATGCCGAAGGCGAACCCGGCGGTCAGCAGCGGCGGGCCTTCCAGCGGGCTGGCGGCGAGCAGGTCGAGCACCCGGCCGCGGACCTCGCCCGCGTACGCCCGGGCCTCGGCGGGCGGCAGCAGCGGCAGGCTCGGCCGCGCGGCGCGCGGGTGCTCGAAGGCGTCGTAGAGCGGGTCGATCTCCGGGTGCATCGGGTCCCGGCCGCCGACGTTGCGCAGCAGCCAGAGCTCCTCCTGGTTGCCGATGTGCGCGAGGTCCCAGACCAGCGGGGACATCAGCGGGGAGTGCTGGGCGGTGAGGTCGCGCTCGTCGACGCAGTCGGTGAGCGCGGCGGTGCGGGCGCGGGCGGCCAGCAGCTCGACGGCGATGGTCTCGCGCAGCACCTCCGGCGCGAGGGCGTCCAGTGCGGGGGCGGCCGGCGCGGGGGCGCCCGCCGGGGGAGCGGCCGACGGGGGAGCACCGCCGTCCTGGCGGGCGGTCCCGGTCTCGCGGGCGTCGTCGATCATGGTGCGGCCTCCTCCGGGGGAGTGCGTCGGGTGCCGGCGCGCAGGGCGTCCAGCTGGTCGTCGGCCGGGCAGCGGCCGCGCGCCGGGTAGCGCTCGGCGAAGGCGGCGACGGTGGCGCGCAGCCGCTCGGCGTCGGGCAGGCGGCCCAGGGCGGCGTCGGCGGCGGCGAAGCAGGCGAGGGCGGCGCGGCGCAGCGCGGGGTCGGCCGTGGCGAGGCCGGCGGCCCGGCGCCAGAGGCCGCTGCGCGGCGGCCGCGGGTCCTCCTCGCCCGGGGACGGACCCAGCGGCTCCAGGGCGGCGAACGCGGCGTCCGTGGCGACGGGGTCGTCCAGCAGCGCGGTGACCAGGGCGGTCGGCACGATCCAGCCGTCGCCCGGCTGGGCGTCGATCATCCGCAGCTCCAGGTGGCCGCGCGGGCGCACCGGCGGGAAGAGCGTGGTGCGGTGGTAGTCGAGGTCGGCCAGGGTGGGCGGGCGCTCGCCGGCGCCGCGCAGCCAGTCGCGGAAGGTCAGCCCGCGCGGCGCGGTCCACGGCGCGTCGTCGTGGCGGCGCACGCAGAGCACCTCGGCGTCCAGCACGTACCCGGCCCAGGACTCGCGCGGGTCGCCGTGGTCGGGCGCGGGGGCGAGGGTGCGGGTGGGGTCCATCCGGGACCAGACGGTCTGCCGGGTGGACCGGTACCCGGTGGGGCGCCCGTCCAGCAGCGGCGAGTTGGCGAACGCGGCGACCAGCACCGGGCCGAGCCGGTGGGCGAGCCGCCAGCGGCGCTCGAAGGCGTGCGGCCCGTCCGCGGCCCCGGCGTCCAGGCAGACCTGGAGGGAGGCGGTGTCGGTCATCATGATCCGGCCCCAGGGGCCCGCCGCGTCGAAGTGGCGCTCCATCGCGAGGTAGCGCGGATGGTCCAGGACCATCGGGCGGGGGCGGTCCAGCGGATCGGTGCCGGTGCCGGTGAGGCGCAGGCCCTGGGCGGCGAAGGCGGCCCGCAGGGCTCCGAGGTCGCGCCGGGTGTCGGCGACGCAGGCGGTGAGGCCGTCGGCGGGCGGGGAGCTGAGCTCGACCTGCCCGCCGGGTTCGAGGGTGAGGCGGGAGCCGGACGGGAGCGAGGTCCCGTCGGGGCCGCCGAGCGGAAGTGCGTCCAGCGCGGCGTGCAGCCGTTCCGGGGCGATCGGTCGGTCGGGACATCGGTCGTCGTGGACGAACCATTCGACCTCGACGCCCACCAGCCGGGGCGGTCCGATCTTGAAGCAGACGCCCGCCACGTGGCTGCGTGCGGCCGATTCGGTGAGCGGCGTCACCGAATCGGGGGGCGGTTGCGGGCTCGTGCGGTCGGTCGGGTTGGGCGGGCGGAGCGGTATCACCGGACTCACCATCCTCGGGGCACGGGTGCGGCCCGGACTACCCTGCCCAGTCTGCCCCGGACCATGCGGGGCCGCCGGACAAACATTCGGAGGAGGCGGATCGCGGCGGGAAGGGGCGGAGCGAACGGGTGAACGGCGGGTGGGGCGGGGGTCGGCGTCGGCCGTTCCGGGGCGCCCGGCGCACCGGGAGGCGCGGGGGCGGACGGTTCAGCCGCCCGGCGCGGGGCGGGCGGCCAGGTGCGCCGCCAGGCCGCGCCGGCCGCGCCGCATCATCACCGCGTGGTTGGCCCGGAACAGCGGCCGGGCGGGCAGCGCGAGGCGGCGCAGCAGCGGTTTGGCCGGGCGGGTGTCCTCCTCGAACAGGGCCAGGGCGCCGCCCGCGCCGTCCGCGGTGACGGTCCAGCGGGACCAGCCGGTGAGGTCCCCGTGCATGGCCGCCTCCAGCACCCCGGCGGCCGGGTCCTGCCGGACGGCGGTGAGCCCGATGACCAGGTGGTAGGGGAGCAGCGCGCGCACCAGCACCTCGCCGCGCCGCGGCCCGGTCTCCCGCACCGCGCGGATCTCCGGCCACCAGCGCGGGTAGCCGGCGACGTCGGCGAGCGCCGCGTACACCGCCGCCGGCGGTGCGGCGAGCCGCCACACCCCGCGGAACCGGTAGTGGTTGGGGTCCACGGGGGCACTGTAGCGGCGCTCCTCGAAGGCGCCCGGCGCGGCACCGGGAGGAGGGCGGCACTCCGCTTGCACGCGTTCGGCGTGCAGGGGAGGATCTTTTGTGCTTGTAGTCTCATCAGTCACAGCTGCCACATCGCTGGCAGCGGCCACCGGCACCGGAGCGAAGGAGACCCGAGGATGCGGCAACCGAACTGGGTACCGGAGGGCACGGACCTGGACAAACCGAACGCCGCACGGGTCTACGACTACTACCTCGGGGGCTCGCACAACTTCGAGGTCGACCGGGAGATGGCCCGCAAGGCCATCGAGCTGTGGCCCGAGCTGCCGCAGATCATGCGCTCCAACCGGGCCTTCCTGCGCCGCGCCGTCCAGTTCGCCGCCGAGCGCGGCATCGGGCGCTTCCTCGACATCGGCTCCGGCATCCCGACCTTCGGCGCCGTCCACGAGATCGCCCGCGCGATCCGCCCCGGGGCGCAGGTCGTCTACGTGGACCGCGACCCGGTCGCCGTCGCCCACAGCCGCCTGCTGCTGGAGGACGACCCGGGCAGCTCCGTCGTCCAGGCGGACGTACGGGACGTCGAGGACCTCATGTCCCGCCCCGAGGTGACCGCGCTGCTCGCCGCCGGCGAGCCGGTGGCCGTCCTGCTGGTCGCCGTCATGCACTTCGTCCAGGACGCCGAGGACCCGTGGAAGCTGATCGCGGTGATCCGCGACGCCCTCCCGCCCGGCAGCGCCCTCGTCCTCTCGCACGCCTCCCTGGAGGGCCGCCCCGACCAGGCCGAGGACCACCAGCGGCTGTACCGGATGACGCCCACCCCGCTGACCATGCGCACCCATGAGCAGATCACCGCGATGTTCGAGGGCTTCGAGCTGGTCGAGCCCGGCGTCGTCTACCTGCCGCAGTGGCGCCCGGACCAGCCCGAGGCGGTCGGCGAGCACCCCGAGCGGATGACCGGGGTGGCGGGCGTGGGGCTCCGTCAGTGACGGAGGCACCGGAATCGGGCAGCGGCGCCGAGCGGTTCCACGAGGACTGGGCGCGGCTGCTCTCCGGTGACCACGGCACGGCGGTCCACCCCGGCCTGCTCGACCGGCTCGTCTCCCGGACCGCCGGGCTGCTCCACCGCGCCCAGCTGGACCACCCCTTCGAGCCGCAGCTGGCCGCCGCGGCCGGCGCCGAACTGGTCGACGCCCAGTACACCGACCCGGTGGTGCTCGCCCGGGCGGTCGAACTGCTCCAGCGCCACCCCGCCGCGGACGGCCGCGGCCCCGCCCTGAGCGGCGCCTTCGCGGCCGGCTGGGCGGCCGCGCTGCGCGAGCGCACCCTGCGCGAGCAGGAGGCCATCCGCACCGCCGCCGACGTCGCCCGCAAGGAGGCCGAGCGGGCGCTGCGGGCCTCCGAGGCCCGGTTCCGCGCCCTGTTCGAGAGCGCCGCCATCGGCATCGGCATCGGCGACACCGACGGCAACATCCTGGCCGTCAACAAGGCCCTCCAGGAGCTCTTCGGCGCCGGCCCGGACGACATGATCGGCCGCCGGGTGGGCGACCTCGTCCACCCCGAGGACACCGACGGCGTCTGGGAGGCCTACGAGGAGCTGATCAGCGGCAAGCGCGACTACTTCCAGTTCGACAAGCCGTACTACCGCCAGGACGGCGAGATCGTCTGGACCCACCTGACGGTCTCGCTGATCCGCGACGACGACGGCCTGCCGCAGTACCAGGTCGCCATGCTGGAGGACGTCTCCGACCGCTACCGGCTCCAGGAGCGGCTGCGCCACCAGGCCACCCACGACCCGCTGACCGGCCTGCCCAACCGGGCCGCGTTCTTCGAACGGCTGGAGAAGCTCTTCGAGGACCCGGACCCGGGCGCCCGGTTCGGCCTCTGCTACGTCGACCTCGACGGCTTCAAGGTGGTCAACGACAGCCTCGGCCACGACACCGGCGACCAGCTGCTGTGCGCCGTCGCGGCCCGGCTGAAGGCCGCCCTCGGCCCGCTCGGGCACCTGGTCGCCCGGCTCGGCGGCGACGAGTTCGTCGTCCTGCTGGAGAACAGCCGCGGCGAGCAGGAGGCCGTCGCCGCCGCCAGGACGGTGCTGAAGTCGCTCGCCGGCCCGGTCCTGATCGGCGACCACAAGCTGGCCGTCGGCGCCAGCGTCGGCGTCCTGGAACGACGGGTCTCCACCACCACCCCCGGCGCCGCCGTGCGCGCCGCCGACCTCACGCTCTACCGCGCCAAGGAGGCCGGCCGGGGCCGCTGGACGCTCTTCGACCCCAAGGAGAACGCCCGCGCCGTCTCCCGCTACGCGGTCTCGGTGCGGATGCCCGCCGCCCTCGACCGCGGCGAGTTCTTCATCGACTACCAGCCGCTCTACGCGCTGGCCGACGGCCGGCTCGCCGCCGTCGAGGCGCTGGTGCGCTGGCGCCACCCGCAGCTCGGCGTGCTCGGCCCGGACGAGTTCGTCACCACCGCCGAGGAGACCGGGCTGATCATGCCGCTCGGCCGCTGGGTGCTGGAGCAGGCCTGCGGCCAGGCCGCCGACTGGATCAAGCGGTTCGGCGACGCCGCGCCCCAGCTCAACGTCAACCTGGCGGTCCGGCAGGCCCGCAGCGCCGCCCTGGTCGGAGACCTCGGCCGGATCCTCGACACCACCGGCCTCGACCCGGCCCGGCTCCAGCTGGAGATCACCGAGTCCACCGTGGTCGGCCCGGAGGACGAGGCGTTGCGCACCCTGCACGGCCTGGTCGGCCTCGGCGTCTCGCTCGCCGTCGACGACTTCGGCACCGGCTGGTCCAACCTCGCCTACCTGCGCGACCTGCCGGTCTCCGGGCTGAAGATCGCCGGCTCCTTCGTCGGCGACCTGCACGACCCGGCCAAGGACGAGGAGACCGGCTGGCGGATCGTCAGCGGACTGGTCTCGATGGCGCACGCCCTCGGTCTGACCGTCACCGCCGAGGGCGTGGAGACCGGCCGGGACGCCGAGCGGCTGCGGGTGCTCGGCTGCGACTGGGCGCAGGGCTGGCACTTCGGCCGCCCGGTGCGGCCGTCCGAGATCGCCCGCCGGATCGCCGAGGAGCCGCAGGGCCGCCCGGTCGCCGACTGGCCGGTCGTCGGCTGAGCGGCCGAGCGGACGCTCGACCGGCGACCGGCGACCGGCTCAGCCCACCAGCCGGGACAGCTCGATCGAGTGCCCGGTCCGCTCCGCCTTGGCCCGCAGGTAGCGGACGTTGCTCTCGGAGACGTGCACACCGGTGGGCACCCGGCGGCGCACCGTGACGCCCAGGGCGCCCAACTGGGCGTCCTTGTCCGGATTGTTGCTCAGCAGGTCGATCCCGGCGATCCCGTCGACGCCGAGCGCGCCGAGCATCTGGGCGGCGGCGGTGTAGTCGCGGCCGTCCTCGGGCAGGCCGAGCGCGGTGTTGGCGTCGTAGGTGTCGAGCCCGGAGTCCTGCAGGGCGTAGGCGTCCAGCTTGTTGTACAGCCCGATGCCGCGCCCCTCCTGACGCAGGTACAGCAGGTACCCGCCGGCGGTGGCGATCCGCTCGACGGCCTCGCGCAGCTGCGGGCCGCAGTCGCACCGGGCGGAGCCGAACACGTCGCCGGTCAGGCACTCCGAGTGCAGCCGCACCAGTGGCACGGCGCCCTCGGGCACCGTGCCGAGCGCCAGCGCGAGGTGCTCCGCCCCGTCCGCCAGCCCGTGGAAGGTGGACACCTGCGCCTCGGCCCGGTACCCGTCCGGGAAGACCAGCGGGATCCGGACCCGCGACCGGACCCGCGCGGCGCCGTCGGCCTGCGGGGAATCGTTCTGCTGCACCTGCGGCATGGCCGGGCCTTTCGTGACGGAGGGTTCCGGTGGTACTCGGCTGTCGACGGTCGACGGTACTAGGTAGTTCCAATTTGAACAACATAGGAGGTCGACGAAGGGTCGGTGCAGCTCACGAACGGGTTGCCGGAGGAGGTCCGGGGGGATAGGGGCGGACAAACGGGGGGTGGCAGTGAGAGACTGTGCCCGCGCGAGCGGTCCAGGAGTTGCCGCGCCGGTGTTCGTGCGCCGTGACGCCCTCAATGGCGAGGGGACCGCCGGTGCTCTCCCCCTCCGGGATGACGGGGGAGGCGCCCTGTCTGTCGATTCAGACCATGGAAGGTCCTCAGAGATGTCGGCTACCCCCGTGCCCGCTGCGTCCCACGACGCCGGGAACCCCGCCATTGAGTCGCTCTACGCCGAGGTGCTCCGCCGCAACCCCGGCGAGCCCGAGTTCCACCAGGCGGTGCACGAGGTCGTGGAGACCCTCGGCCCGGTCCTGGAGCGCCGCCCCGAGCTGGCGGACGCCCGGATCGTCGAGCGGATCGTCGAGCCCGAGCGCCAGGTGATCTTCCGCGTGCCGTGGACCGACGACCAGGGCCGGATCCACGTGAACCGCGGCTTCCGGGTCGAGTTCAGCAGCGTGCTCGGCCCCTACAAGGGCGGCCTGCGCTTCCACCCCTCGGTGAACCTCGGGATCGTGAAGTTCCTGGGCTTCGAGCAGATCTTCAAGAACGCGCTGACCGGCCTGGCCATCGGCGGCGGCAAGGGCGGCTCCGACTTCGACCCCAAGGGCCGCTCGGACGCCGAGGTCATGCGCTTCTGCCAGTCCTTCATGACCGAGCTGTACCGCCACCTGGGCGAGCACACCGACGTCCCGGCCGGGGACATCGGCGTCGGCGGCCGGGAGATCGGCTACCTGTTCGGCCAGTACAAGCGGATCACCAACCGCTACGAGTCGGGCGTGCTGACCGGCAAGGGCATCGGCTGGGGCGGCTCGCAGGCCCGCACCGAGGCCACCGGCTACGGCTGCGTGCTGTTCACCCAGGAGATGCTGCGCGCCCGCGGCGAGGAGCTGGACGGCCTGCGGGTCTCCGTCTCCGGCTCCGGCAACGTCGCGGTGTACGCGATCGAGAAGGCCCAGCAGCTCGGCGCGACCGTGATCACGGCCTCCGACTCCACCGGCTTCGTGGTGGACGAGAAGGGCATCGACCTCGCCCTGCTGAAGGAGGTCAAGGAGGTCCGGCGCGGCCGGCTCACCGAGTACGCGCGGCTGCGCGGCGGCCACGTCCGCTACCAGGAGGGCACCGGCGTGTGGAGCGTCCCGGTGGACGTGGCGCTGCCCTGCGCGACCCAGAACGAGCTGGACGAGGCGGACGCGCTGGCGCTGGTCCGGGGCGGCGTGCGCGCCGTCGCCGAGGGCGCCAACATGCCGACCACGCCGGAGGCGGTCCGGGTCTTCCTGGAGGCCGGGGTGGCCTTCGGCCCGGGCAAGGCGGCCAACGCGGGCGGCGTCGCCACCAGCGCGCTGGAGATGCAGCAGAACGCCTCGCGCGACGTCTGGTCCTTCGAGCGGACCGAGGAGCGGCTGGCCGGGATCATGCGGAACATCCACACCGCCTGCTACACCACGGCGGAGAAGTACGGCCGCCCCGGGGACTACGTGCTGGGCGCCAACATCGCCGGCTTCGAGCTGGTGGCGGACGCCATGCTGGCCCAGGGCCTGATCTGATCCGACACCGGGCGGCCGAGCCGCGCCGTGCCACCTCCCCGACCGGCCGCGACGGCGCCGGCCAGGGAGGTGGCGGCCTTTCGGCGGCCCGGCGGCCCGGTGGCTCGCCGGCGGCCACCCGACCGGAGCGGGCACCGGATACCGGCTCCGGGCGGGCGGCCGCCGATCGCCCGCGCCCGGATGGCCCAGCACGAGCCGCCCCCGGACGGCCCCCGCCCCCATGCTGGGGCGGGGGCCGTCGAGCGGAGAGTGGAGCGGGGATGGCCAAGGCGTTCGGGTTCGTCGACTACGGCGGACCGGAGAAGCAGGAGTTCCTGGACCGGCCGGTGCTGGAGCCCGGGCTGGGCCAGCTGGCGATCGCCGTCCGGGCCGCCGGGGTGAACCCGGTCGACTGGAAGGTCCGCCGGGGCTGGCTCGGCCAGGTGCGCGAGCTGCCCGCCGTGATGGGGTCCGAGGCGGCCGGCGTGGTCGAACGGGTCGGCCCCGGCGTCACCGGGTTCACCCCGGGCGACGAGGTCTTCGGGATCACGGCGGCCGGCGCGTTCGCCGAGCAGACGCTGCTGGCCGCCGCGTCCAGCGCGGTGAAGCCGGCCAAGGTCGGCTTCGACCAGGCCGCCACCCTGCCGGTGGCGGCCGCGACCGCCGACGACGCGGTCCGCGACGTCGGCGTGGGCGCCGGGCAGACCCTGCTGATCCTCGGCATCGCCGGCGGCGTCGGCGGCATGGCCGCCCAGATCGCCCGCAGCCGCGGCATCCGCGTCATCGGCACGGCGGGCGACGCCAACCGGGCGTACGTCGAGTCGCTGGGCGCGGTGCAGCTGCGCTACGGCGAGGGCGTCGCCGACCGGATCCGGGCGGCCGCGCCGGACGGCGTGGACGGCATCCTCGACCTGGTCGGCGGCGACGACGCCCGGGCCGCCGCGGCGACCCTGGAGGACCGCTCCCGGCTGGTGTCCACCTCCGACCCGACCACCGCGGAGGAGCTCGGCGGCCGCTACATCACCCGGTCCACCAGCCCCGGGACGCTCGCCGCGCTGGCCGAACTGGTGGCCGCGGGCGAGCTGGACCCGCACATCGTCAGCCGCTACCCGCTGTCCCGCGCCGACGAGGCGGTCGCGCTCGTCGAGTCGGGGCACGCGCGCGGCAAGGTCGTCCTGGACATCGGCTGAGCGGAGGCCCGCGATGAAGCAGCAGACCGTCACCACCGGCGGCCCGTGCTGGGTCGAGCACGGCAGCGCCGACCCGCAGGCGGCCCGGCGGTTCTACGGCGAACTGTTCGGCTGGCAGCCGGAGACCGACGAGCGCCCGGAGGCCGGCGGCTACACCTTCATGCGGCTGGGCGGCCGGATCGCCGCCTCGGTGACCCCGCTCTACGGCGAGGGCCAGCCGACCGCCTGGAGCGTCTCCTTCCTGGCCGAGGACGCCGACGCCGCCGCCCGCCGGGTCACCGGGGCGGGCGGGAGCCTGGTCGTCCGGCCGACGGACGCGCTGGACTACGGCCGGTTCGCGATCGCGGCCGACCCGTCCGGCGCGGTGTTCGGCCTCTGGCAGCCCGGCCGGCTGCGCGGCGCCGAGGTGCTCAACGCGCCCGGCGCGCTCGGCTGGGTGGAACTGCTCACCCGGGAGCCGGACGCCGCCCGCGCCTTCTACCCGGCGGTGTTCGGCTGGCGGGTGAGCCCGTCCGAGCAGTACACCCAGTGGGGCCTGGCCGACGGCGACTTCGGCGGCATGCTGACCATGGGCGAGAACTTCCCGCCGCAGGTGCCGCCGCACTGGCTGCCGTACTTCTCGGCCGCCGACGTGGACGGCTCGGCGGCCCGGGCCGGCAACCTCGGCGCGGGCGTGCTGATGGCGCCCGTCGACGTGCCCGGCGGCGGTCTGCGGATCGCGGTGCTGCGCGACCCTCTGGGCGCGGCGTTCGGCCTCTACCACCGCTCGGAGACCAGGGGCGCGGGCTGACGCCTGCGCACCGCGACCGCCGCCGCGACCGCCGTCACCAGCACGGCCGCCATCGGCACCACATCACCCGCCCGGGTGTACCAGGTGGAGGTGCCCGGCGCGGTCAGCGGCAGCCCGACCACCAGCGCGCCGGTGTCGTCCGTGCTCAGCCGGGCCAGCTCCCGGCCCTGCGCGTCGAAGGCGGCCGACACCCCGGTGAGCGAGGCCTGCACGGCCGGCCGGCCGGTCTCGGCGGCCCGGATCGCGGCCAGTGAGACGTGCTGCTCGGGCGCCCAGCTCCGCTGGAAGGTCGAGGTCGACGCCTGGTAGACCAGCACCCGGGCACCGCCCCGGGCCGCCGTCCGCGCCATGTCGGGGAACGCCGACTCGAAGCAGATCAGCGCCGCGACCGGCAGCTCGCGCCCCGAGCGGTCCACCGCCGGCAGCAGGTGCTGGCCGCTGCCGGGCGCCCGGTTCTCGCCCGCCGCACGGCTGACCCCGGCGACCCAGCCGAGCACCGGCCGCAGCGGGATGTACTCGCCGAACGGCACCAGCCGGATCTTCCGGTAGCGGTCGACCACGCCGTCCGGCGAGACCAGCACCGCGTCCTTGGAGATCCGCCCGTCGGCCTTGCGCGCGTCCTCGCCCGCCATGAGCTCGGCGCCGGTCGCGGCGGACAGCGCCCGCAGCCGCCCGAGCGCCGCCGGATCGCGGTCGAGGTCGGCGGTGGTGCTGGACTCGCCCCAGACCACCAGGTCCACCGGGGGCTGCCCGACCAGTGCGGCGGTGGCGCGGGCACTCGCCTCGAAGCGGGCCTGCGGATCGTCCACGATCCCCGGCTGGACCAGCGCGATCCGCACCTCCTCGGCCCCTCCGGGGGCGGCCGGCGGCGCCGGCCGCAGCGCGAACAGCAGCGGCCCGGCCACCAGGGCGCCGACGGCGAGCAGCGCGGCCGCCGCCCGCGGGCGCGGGTCGACGGCGGTGAGCACCACCAGCACGGCGGTGTTGACCGCCACCACGGCGGCGCTGACCAGCCAGATCCCGCCGGCCGAGGCCAGCGCCAGCACGGCCGGGTGCTGCCACTGGGTCGCCCCCAGCAGCGCCCACGGCCCGCCCAGCGCGGGCCAGGAGCGGGCGTACTCGGTGGTCAGCCAGACCGCGGCGACCACCGGCGGCGCGAGCAGCGCCCGGCGGACCGTCAGCGGCGGGCGCAGCAGCCGCCACACGGCGGCGCCCACCCCGGCCTGGAGCGACCCGAACACCACCGCGATCAGCGGCAGCGCGGGCCCGACGGAGGACAGCAGCCAGGACATCCCGGTCAGGATGAACCCGGCGCCGAACCACCAGCCGCGCACCGCCGCCTCGCGCGCCCCCGGGGCCCGCTGCATCAGCAGCAGGCCGGGGACGAGCGCGACCCAGGCGAGCGCCGCCACCCCGGGCGCGGGGAAGGCGAGCACCGGCAGGGCCCCGGCGGCGAGCGCCGCCAGCCGGGGCCGGTACCGGGCGGCGGCCCGGCCGGGGCGGTCGGTGGGCCGGGCGGCCGCCGCGGTGGCGGGGCCGGAGGGGCCGTCGGGGCCGGTGAGCAGGGGAGGGCGCGGCATGACCCGTATTGTCCGCTCGGCGCGGGCCCGTCACCAGCCCCGTGTTCACCCGAACGGCCTACGCCATCGGCACGGGTTACTCCCCGTCGCCCTCCAGGTCGCCCTCGGTCTCCAGGAACGCGGCCTGCAGCTGCTCGATCAGCTCCGGGTCCGGCCGCTCCCACAGCCCGCGGCTCGCCGCCTCCAGCAGCCGCTCGCTGATGCCGTGCAGCGCCCACGGGTTGGCGCCGGCCAGGAACTCCCGGTTGACCGGGTCCAGCACGTACTCCTGGGTGAGCTTCTCGTACATCCAGTCCGCGACCACGCCGGTCGTGGCGTCGTACCCGAAGAGGTAGTCGACGGTCGCGGCCATCTCGAACGCGCCCTTGTAGCCGTGCCGCCGCATCGCCTCGATCCAGCGCGGGTTGACCACCCGGGCGCGGAACACCCGGGCCGCCTCCTCGGTCAGGGTGCGGGTGCGGACCGTCTCGGGGCGGGTCGAGTCGCCGATGTAGGCGGTCGGCGCCTTGCCGGTGAGCGCCCGCACGGTGGCCACCATGCCGCCGTGGTACTGGAAGTAGTCGTCCGAGTCGGCGATGTCGTGCTCGCGGGTGTCGGTGTTCTTCGCGGCGACGGTGATCCGCTTGTACGCGGTCTCCATCTCCTCGCGGGCCGGCCGCCCGTCCAGCCCGCGCCCGTAGGCGTAGCCGCCCCAGACCGTGTAGACCTCGGCGAGGTCGGCGTCGGTGCGCCAGTCGCGGCTGTCGATCAGCTGCAGCAGGCCCGCGCCGTAGGTGCCGGGGCGGGAGCCGAAGACGCGCACGGTGGCCTTGCGCTCGTCGCCGTGCACGGCCAGGTCGGCCTGGACGTGGGCGCGCACGTAGTTGTCGGCCTCGGCCTCCTCCTGGGCGGCGGCCAGCCGGACGGCGTCGTCGAGCAGCGCGACCACGTGCGGGAAGGCGTCCCGGAAGAAGCCGGAGATGCGCAGCGTGACGTCGATCCTCGGGCGGCCCAGCTCCTCCAGGCCGATCGCCTCCAGGCCGGTGACCCGGCGGGAGGCGTCGTCCCAGACCGGGCGGACGCCGAGCAGCGCGAACGCCTCGGCGATGTCGTCGCCGGCGGTGCGCATCGCGCTGGTGCCCCAGAGCGACAGGCCCACCGACGGCGGGTAGACGCCGTCGTTGTCGGCCCGGTAGCGCTCGATCAGCGAGGCGGCGAGCGCCTGGCCGGTCTCCCAGGCGAGCTTGCTGGGCACCGCCTTGGGGTCGACGGAGTAGAAGTTGCGGCCGGTCGGCAGCACGTTGACCAGCCCGCGCAGCGGCGAGCCGGACGGGCCGGCCGGGACGAAGCCGCCGCGCAGCGCGTGCAGCACGGCGTCCAGCTCCCCGGTGGTGGCGGCCAGTCGCGGCACGACCTGGCCGGCGGCGAAGTCCAGGACCTCGCGGACGGCCTCCGGGTACCCGGCGGCGACCTTCTCCACCGCCTCCGGCGCCCAGTCGGCGGCCTCCATCGCCTCGACCAGCTCGCGGGCCCTGGCCTCGGCCGCGTCGGTGGCGCCCAGGGTGAGCGCGGCCTCGTCCAGGCCGAGCGCCTCGCGCAGGCCGGGCAGGGCGCTGACGCCGCCCCAGATCTGCCGGGCGCGCAGGATGGCGAGCACGATGTTGACCCGGTCGGTGCCGGCCGGCGCCTGGCCGAGGACGTGCAGGCCGTCGCGGATCTGGGCGTCCTTGATCTCGCAGAGCCAGCCGTCGACGTGCAGCAGGAAGTCGTCGAAGCCGTCGTCCTCGGGGCGCTCGTCCAGGCCGAGGTCGTGGTCGAGCTTGGCGGCCTGGATCAGGGTCCAGATCTGGGCGCGGATCGCGGGCAGCTTGGCCGGGTCCATCGCGGCGATGTTGGAGTGCTCGTCGAGCAGCTGCTCCAGGCGGGCGATGTCGCCGTAGGAGTCGGCGCGGGCCATCGGCGGCACCAGGTGGTCGACCAGGGTGGCGTGGGCGCGGCGCTTGGCCTGGGTGCCCTCGCCCGGGTCGTTGACCAGGAACGGGTAGACCAGCGGCAGGTCGCCGAGCACGGCGTCCGGGCCGCAGTCGGCGGACAGCGCGGCGGTCTTGCCGGGCAGCCACTCCAGGTTGCCGTGCTTGCCGAGGTGGACCACGGCGTGCGCGCCGAAGCCGCCGTCGGCCTCGGCGGCCGCGATCCAGCGGTAGGCGGCCAGGTAGTGGTGGGACGGCGGGAGGTCGGGGTCGTGGTAGATCGCGACCGGGTTCTCGCCGAAGCCGCGCGGCGGCTGGATGAGCACCAGCAGGTTCCCGGAGCGGATCGCGGCGAGCACGATGTCGCCGTCCGGGTTCTGCGAGCGGTCGACGTACAGCTCGCCGGGGGCCGGGCCCCAGTGCTCCTCGACCCGGGCGCGCAGGCCCTCGGGCAGGCCGGTGTACCAGCGGCGGTAGTCCGCGGCCGGGATGCGCACCGGGTTGCGGGCCAGCTGCTCCTCGGTGAGCCAGTCCTGGTCGTAGCCGCCGGCCGCGATCAGGGCGTGGATCAGGGCGTCGCCCTCGTGGCCGTCGTCCGTGTCCGTGTCCAGACCGGGCAGGTCGGTTCCGAGGTCCATGCCCTCGGCGCGCAGCGCGGTCAGCAGCCGGATCGCGCTGGCCGGGGTGTCCAGGCCGACGGCGTTGCCGACCCGGGCGTGCTTGGTCGGGTACGCGGACAGCACCAGCGCGAGGCGGCGCTCGGCGGCCGGGACGTGCCGCAGCCGGGCGTGCGCGACGGCGACGCCGGCGACCCGGGCGGCGCGCTCCTCGTCGGCGGCGTAGACGGTCAGGCCGTCCTCGTCCAGCTCCTTGAAGGAGAACGGGACGGTGATCAGCCGGCCGTCGAACTCGGGCACCGCGATCTGGGTGGCGGTGTCCAGCGGGGACAGGCCGTCGTCGCTGGCCTCCCACTGGGCGCGCGACCAGGTCAGGCAGAGCGCCTGGAGGATCGGCCGGTCCAGCGCGGCCAGCGCGCCGGCGTCCCAGGCCTCCTCGTCGCCGCCGGCCTGTGCGTCGGCCGGGCGGGTGCCGCCGGCGGCGAGCACGGTGGTGACGAGCGCGTCGGCCTCGCCGAGGGCGGCCAGCAGCTCCGGCTCGGCGCCGCGCAGCGAGGCGCAGTAGTACGCGCGGGCCTGCGCGCCCTGGTCCTCGACGGCCCGGCAGAGGGTCTCCACGAAGGCGGTGTTGCCGCTCATGTGGTGGGCGCGGTAGTAGAGCACCGCGACGGTCGGGCCCTCGGAGGTCCGGGCCTCGCGCTCCAGCGGGCCCCAGGCGGGGGCGGAGGCGGGCGGGGCGAAGCCGTGGCCGGTGAGCAGCACGGTGTCGGAGAGGAAGGCGCCGAGTTCGGCGAGGTTGGCCGCGCCGCCGTGCGCCAGGTAGGCGTGCGCCTCGGCGGCGATGCCGGCCGGGACGGTGGACAGCTCCATCAGCTGGGCGTCGGGGGCCTGTTCGCCGGTCAGCACGACCACCGGGCGGGGCCCGGCGAGCAGCGCGTCCAGGCCCTCCTGCCAGGCGCGGCGGCCGCCGAGCAGGCGGACCACGACCAGCTCGGTGCCCTCCAGCAGGGCGGGCAGCTCCTCGGCCGCCAGCCGGGCCGGGTTGCCGAGGCGGTAGCGGACCGGCCCCTCGGCGGCGCGGGCGCTCAGCAGGTCGGTGTCGGACGTCGACAGCAGCAGGATCATGCGAAGGCCCTCCCGGCCTCGGAGCCGCCCCGAGCCGAAGGGCGCGCCGGCGTTGAAAGTGACGAGTGACAAGCGACTGACGAAGGAAGGAGCGCCGGAGCGGGATGCGTCAACGGCGGGTTCGGGCGCCCGGAGGCAAGCGGGCGAGCGCCTGCGGGCATGGGCCCAGGCACGGACATGCGACGGGGCATGGCTTTCTAGCCTTCCTCGGGGTCCGCGCCCCGGGCCGGTGGAGGACGGCAGGAGTTCCTGGCTCCCGCGGCTCCCCGGTGTCCCGGTGAACCGCGGTCACAGTGGCGGGACCGCACCGGGTTCGCACCGGTTTCCTCCCCTGCGCCGTCGCTGGCGTCGGACGGTCCGCGGGGACCGTCCGCCTGCATCGTACGGGGTGCGGCCGACCCGGGGGAGGGGAGGCCGCCGGGGTGCCGGGCGAGGCCGGAGATGTGAGCGACGGTACGGCGGCGACCGATCGGATCATCTGTATGCTCGCCGCCATGCCTCCCGAACCCGACGCCGCCGCGCCGGGCGCCGCCGTGCCCGACCGGGCGCGCCCGGACGCCTGCCCCGGGGCCCTCCGTCTGCACCCCGCCGACGACGGCGCCCTGGCCCGGATCCGGCTGCCCGGAGGCCTGCTGACGAACCGTCAGGCCCTGGCGCTGGCCGACGCGGCACGGGAGCTCGGTGACGGCCGGCTGGAGGTCACCTCGCGCGGCAACGTCCAGCTGCGCGGCCTGGCTTCGGACTGCGGCGGCGAACTCGGCGGGCGGCTGCGCGCCGTCGGCCTGCTGCCCTCCGACACCCACGAGCGGGTCCGCAACATCGTCGCCTCGCCCGGTCCGGCCGCCGGCCTCGCCGATGTGCGGGCCTGGGCGCGCGCCCTCGACCTGGCCCTGTGCGCCAGCCCCTGGGCGACCGGCCTCTCCGGCAAGTTCCTGTTCGTCCTGGACGACGGCGGCGGCGACGTCGCCGCGCTGGACGCCGATGTGACATTGATCGCAGGCCCGGACGGCACCGCCCTGCTGCGGCTCGGCCGGGCGGCCACCGTGCGGCCGGTGCGCGCCGACCACGCGGTCTGCGCGGCCCTGGACGCCGCCCGCGAGTTCCTGGAGGCGCAGCGCGCCGCCGGGGTGCGGGCCTGGCACCTGCGCGAGGTGCCCGAGCTGCTGCCGCCCGGCCCGCTGCCGATGCCGGTGCTGGCCGGCACCCGGCCGCCGCTGGGCGCCCTGCCCGGGGGCGGGCTGCACGTCGGCCTGCGCTTCGGTCTGGCCGGCGCCGACCAGTGGCGGGCCCTGGTGGACGCCGCCGAGGGCGAGCTGCGGCTCACCCCGTGGCGCGGCGCGGTGCTGCCCGGCGCCCCCGCCGGGCGGCTGGCCGCTCTTGCGGAGGCCGGCTTCCGGACGGCGGCCACGGCCTGGGACGGCGCGAGCGCCTGCACCGGGCTGCCGGGCTGTGCGAAGTCGCTGGCCGACGTCCGGGCCGACGCGGCCCGGGCGCTGGACGGAGCGCCGGCTGCCGCGGGTGCGTCGGGCGCGTCGGCTGCCGCGGGCGCCGAGGGTCTCGCGGGTGTTCCGATGGCCGCCGGCGGCCTGCCGGTGCACTGGTCGGGCTGCGAGCGCCGCTGCGGCCACCCCGCCGGACGGCGGGTGGATGTGCTGGCGACCGGGCAGGGGTACCGGGTGGCGGTGGAAGGGCCGCACCCGGGGCGGGTCACCGCCGTGGAAGTGACGAACGAGGAGATGGCCGCGGCGGTCGCCGCGGCCCGGAGGACCACCACGTGATCGAGTACGAGAAGGACGGCGCGTCCATCTACCGCCAGTCCTTTGCCACCATCAGGGCCGAGGCCGACCTCGCCGCGCTGCCCGCGGACGTCGCCCAGGTCGCGGTGCGGATGATCCACGCCTGCGGCATGGTCGACCTGGTCGAGGACCTGGTGTACTCGCCGGGCGTGGTCGCCTCCGCGCGCGCCGCTCTGCGCGCCGGTGCGCCGATCCTGTGCGACGTCAACATGGTCGCCAGCGGCGTCACCCGCAAGCGGCTGCCCGCCGACAACGAGGTGATCTGCACCCTCACCGACCCGGCCGTGCCCGAGCTGGCCCGGGCGATGGGCAACACCCGCAGCGCCGCCGCGATGGAGCTGTGGCTGCCCCGGCTGGAGGGCGCCGTGGTCGCCGTCGGCAACGCGCCGACCTCGCTCTTCCGGCTGCTGGAGCTGATCGAGGCCGGAGCCCCGCGCCCGGCCGCGGTGATCGGCGTGCCGGTCGGCTTCATCGGCGCGGCCGAGTCCAAGGAGGCGCTGGCCGTGCACCCGGCCGGCCTGGAGCACCTGGTGGTCCGGGGCCGGCGCGGCGGCAGCGCGATGGCCGCCGCCGCGATCAACGCGATTGCGAGCGAGGAAGAGTGACGGAGAATCAGCAGACCGGCCGGCTCTACGGGGTGGGCCTCGGCCCCGGCGACCCCTCGCTGGTGACCGTCCGCGCCGCCGAACTCATCGGCAAGGCCGACGTGGTGGCCTACCACAGCGCCCGGCACGGCCGGTCCATCGCCCGGTCCATCGCCGAGCGTTATCTGACGGGCGGTCAGATCGAGGAGAAGCTGGTCTACCCGATCACCGTCGAGACCACCGACCACCCCGGCGGCTACCGGGGCGCGCTGGACGACTTCTACGAGGAGGCCGCCGCCCGGCTGGCCGCCCACCTGGACGCCGGCCGCGACGTCGTGGTGCTCGCCGAGGGGGACCCGTTCTTCTACGGCTCCTACCAGCACATGCACAAGCGCCTGGCGCACCGCTACCCGACCGAGGTGGTGCCCGGCGTGACCTCGGTCAGCGCCGCCGCCGCCCGGCTCGGCCAGCCGCTCACCGAGGCCGAGGAGACGCTCACCGTCATCCCCGGCACGCTGCCCGAGGAGGAGCTGACCGCGCGCCTGGCCGCGGCCGACTCCGCCGTCGTGATGAAGCTCGGCCGCACCTTCCCGACCGTGCGCCGCGCCCTGGAGCGGGCCGGCCGGCTGGCCGACGCCCAGTACGTCGAGCGGGCCTTCATGGAGGGCGAGCGGACCGCGCCGCTGGCCTCGGTCGAGGCCGAGGACGTCCCGTACTTCTCGGTGGCCGTACTGCCCAGCAGGGTCGCCCCGCTGGAGGCCCCGGCGCCCGACCTGAGCGGTCCCGGCAGCGTCACCGTGGTCGGCACCGGCCCGGCCGGCCCGCTCTGGCTCACCCCGGAGGCGCGCGGCGCCCTGTCCGCCGCCACCGACCTGGTCGGCTACACCACCTACCTGGACCGGGTGCCGGTGCGCCCGGGGCAGGTTCGGCACGGCTCCGACAACAAGGTGGAGTCCGAGCGCGCCGAGTTCGCCCTCGACCTGGCCCGCCGCGGCCACCGGGTGGTGGTGGTCTCCTCCGGCGACCCGGGCGTCTTCGCGATGGCCACCGCCGTCCTGGAGGTCGCCTGCGAGGAGGCCTACCGGGACGTCCCGGTGCGGATCGTCCCCGGCATGACCGCCGCCCACGCGGCCGCCTCCCGGGCCGGCGCCCCGCTCGGCCACGACTACGCGGTGGTCTCGCTCTCGGACCGCCTCAAGCCCTGGGACGTCGTCGCCGCCCGCCTGCGCGCCGCGGCGGGGGCGGACCTCGTGCTCGCCCTCTACAACCCCGGCTCGCAGTCCCGCACCACCCAGGTCGGCCGCGCCCGCGACCTCCTCCTGGAGTACCGGGCCCCCGAGACCCCGGTGGTCATGGCCCGCGACGTCGGCGGCCCCACCGAGCGCGTGCGCACCGTGCGCCTCGCCGACCTGGACCCCGCCGAGGTCGACATGCGCACCATCCTCCTCATCGGCTCCTCCCAGACCCGCCACGTCCCCCGCTCCCCGCACCCGGACGTCACCTGGACCCCCCGCCGCTATCCGGAGGCCTGACACCCCGCCTCCCGGACCCCCGAGGTCCGGGAGGCGTCAGGACCAGGTGCGGCAGATCTCGGAACGGTGGCCGATCCGGATCGCCAGGACGATCAACTGCCCGCCGTCGACGGTGTAGATCACCCGGGGGTCGCCGACCCGCAGCCGTCGGTTCTCGGGCGAGCCGACCATCGCGGTCGTGTGGAAGCCGTAGGGGTCCTGCTCCAGGTCGGCGAGCTTGCGCAGGATCTGTATCGCCGCCTGCCGGGGGAGTTCGCGCAGTTCACTGCGGGCGGACTCGATGAAGCGGGCGCTGTACTTCACTCCGGCCTGGCCAGGGTCTCGGCCACGACCTCTTCCAGGGAGTAGGTGGGTTCGCCCCGGCGCTCCTCGATGAGGCGCACCAGTTCGCGCTCCTCCCATTGCCGGTACTCGCGAAGCAGCTCTATCGGGACGACGGCGGCCACCTCCCGTCCGCGCCGGGTGATCACGGTCGGTTCGTCCCGCTCGGCACGGTCCACCACGTCGGCGAGGTGCTCTCGCGCTTCTCGGATCGATACGGTCCGGACGGGCTGCTCACTCATGAGTCGAGTGTACTGAGTGGCCCATGTGTACACACCGCCCCCGTGGGCCCGTCCCGAGTGTGGGGCGTGCGGGGAGGCGGGGGACCATGGACCCGATCGGTAACGGGACTGCAAGGAGGACGGTGCGGCATGGGTGAGGTCGGTGGGCGGGCCGGGCAGCTGAGGAGCAGCGGGCTGCGGCCCGGCTGGACGACCGGGGCGTGCGCCACGGCGGCGACCAAGGCCGCGTACCGGGCGCTGCTCACGGGGGTGTTCCCGGATCCGGTGGAGATCGTGCTGCCCAAGGGGCAGCGGCCGGCGTTCGCTCTCGCGGTGGAGGGGATCGCCGAGGAGCCGGGCGGGCGGCGGGCGATGGCCGGGGTGGTGAAGGACGCCGGGGACGACCCCGATGTCACGCACGGCGCGCTGGTGCGCTCCACGGTGTGGGCGGGGGAGCCGGGCGCGGGCGTGGTCTTCCGGGCCGGGCCCGGGGTCGGCACCGTCACCAAGGCCGGGCTGCCGCTGGCGGTCGGCGAGCCGGCCGTCAACCCGGTGCCCCGGCAGCTGATCCGGGAGGCGGTGGCCGAGGTGGCGGCCGCCTGCGGCGGCAGCGGGGACGTGGTGGTGGAGATCTCCGTCGACAACGGCGAGGAGATCGCCCGCTCCACCTGGAACCCCCGGCTCGGCATCCTCGGCGGGCTCTCCATCCTCGGCACCACCGGGGTCGTCGTCCCCTACTCCTGCTCGGCCTGGATCGACTCGATCCGGCGCGGGGTGGACGTGGCGCGGGCCGCCGGGCGCACCCATGTGGCCGGCTGCACCGGGTCGACGTCGGAGCGGACGGCCGTCGCCGTGCACGGGCTGCCCGAGGACGCGCTGCTCGACATGGGCGACTTCGCGGGCGCGGTGCTCAAGTACCTCAAGCGCCACCCGGTGCCGCGGCTGACCATCGCCGGAGGCTTCGCCAAGCTCTCCAAGCTCGCCGTCGGCCACCTCGACCTGCACTCGGCGCGCTCCCAGGTGGACACGGGCTACCTGGCCGGGCTCGCCCGGGCGGGCGGCGCGGGCGCTGAGCTGACGGCGGCGGTCGCGGCGGCCAACACCGCGCTGGAGGCGATCCAGCTCTGCCGGGCGGCCGGGGTGCCGCTGGGCGACCTGGTGGCCGAGGCGGCGCGGGCCACCGCCCTCGGGGTGCTGGTCGGTTCGCCGGTCGCGGTGGACGTCATCTGCATCGACCGGGCCGGGACGATCGTCGGCCGGGCGGAGCCGCTGGGGCCGTGAGCGGGCCGCGGCTTTCGTCTCAGGCGTGTCCCGGGAACTTCGCCGTGATGTGAAGATCTGACGTGCATACGGGGTGAGAAACGGACAAAAGTTACGCCACGCCAGGGGTTGGTTCTGTCGCTATCTCAACCATGAGATATGGTCTGGCGAGTGACAGGCGACTACCTCACCCGTATCGGCACCCTCATCCGTACCGCGCGTCAGCACCGTGGTTGGTCCCAGGCCCAGCTCGGCGAGGCCCTCGGCACCAGCCAGAGCGCGGTCAACCGCATCGAACAGGGCAAGCAGAACGTCAGCCTTGAGATGATCGCCCGCATCGGCGAAGCGCTCGACAGCGAGATCGTCTCCCTCGGCTACGCCGGCCCGATGCACCTGAGGGTCGCCGGTGGCACCACCCTCTCCGGCGCGATCGACGTCCGCAGCAGCAAGAACGCCTGCGTGGCCATCCTCTGCGCCTCGCTACTGACCACCGGTCGCACCACCCTGCGCAGCGTCGCCCGGATCGAGGAGGTCTACCGGATCCTGGAGGTGCTCACCAGCATCGGCGTCAGGAGCCGCTGGATCAACGACGGCCGCGACCTCGAACTCACCCCGCCCGCCGAGCTCGACCTCGCCGGCATGGACGTCGAGGCCGCCCGCCGCACCCGCAGCGTGCTGATGTTCCTCGGCCCGCTGATGCACCGCGCCGACACCTTCGCCATCCCCTACGCCGGCGGCTGCGACCTCGGCACCCGCACCGTCCAGCCGCACCTCACCGCGCTGCGCCGGTTCGGCCTGGAGGTCGCCACCACCGGCGGCGCCTACCACGCCTCCGTGCAGTCCGGCGTCCCGCTGGACCGCCCGATCGTGCTGACCGAGCGCGGGGACACCGTCACCGAGAACGCCCTGCTCGCCGCCGCCCGCCACGACGGCGTCAGCGTCATCCGCAACGCCTCGCCCAACTACATGGTCCAGGACCTCTGCTTCTTCCTGGAGAAGCTGGGCGTGCGGATCGAGGGCATCGGCACCACCACCCTCACCGTGCACGGCGTCCCGCAGATCACCTGCGACGTCGACTACACCCCGGCCGAGGACCCGGTCGAGGCGATGAGCCTGCTCGCCGCCGCCGTGGTCACCTCCTCCGAGCTGACCATCCGCCGGGTGCCGATCGAGTTCCTGGAGATCGAGCTCGCCGTGCTGGAGGGCATGGGCCTCGACTACGACCGCACCCCCGAGTACCCGGCCCACAACGGCCGCACCCGGCTGGTCGACCTCACGGTGCGCCCCTCCAAGCTCACCGCGCCGATCGACACCATCCACCCGATGCCCTTCCCCGGCATCAACATCGACAACGTGCCGTTCTTCGCCGCCATCGCCGCGGCCGCCCACGGCACCACGATGATCCACGACTGGGTCTACGACAACCGCGCCATCTACCTCACCGAACTCACCCGCCTCGGCGCGGACATCAAGCTCCTCGACCCGCACCGGGTGCTCGTCCAGGGCCCCACCCGCTGGCGCGCCGCCGAGATGGTCTGCCCGCCCGCCCTGCGCCCCGCCGTCGTCATCCTCCTCGCGATGCTCGCCGCCAAGGGCACCTCGGTGCTGCGCAACGTCTACGTCATCAACCGCGGCTACGAGGACCTCGCCGAGCGCCTCAACTCCATCGGCGCCCAGATCGAGACCTTCCGCGACATCTGAGCCCGGATCCACACCGTGCCCGGCCCCGGAACCCCGGGGCCGGGCACGATCAGCGGTCGCCCCGGGCCAGCTTCAGGAACAGGTCACCGTCGACATGCAGGTTGAGGATGGACTTCGGCGGCAGGTCGGCCGGGAGGAAGGGGCGCCCGGGGCGGGTCGTGCTCATCTCCACGATGCTCCGTATGGACCGGACGCCGTGGCGGTACGTCGGAACCTTGAGCAGGGCCTCCAGGATTCCGGGGTCGACGTCGAACTCCTTGCCGCTGTTCTCCTTCCGCGCGATCGCCTGCGCGGTGAAGAGCGCATGGAGGACCAGGGCGCGCCGGATCAGGTAGGAGGAGTCCTCCGGCTCCGGATTGACCCCCGCGATGTCGATGTAGCCGCGCAGGCGACTGAGGAAGTCGGGCACCTTGAGCTCCCGCTCGGCCTCCGGGGCGGCTTTGCTGAAGTCGTCGAAGCTGTGGAAGGTGCCGCCGCCGAACACGAAGATGCAGGGACCGACCCGGTGTACGGTGCCCTTCTGCCGGAAACTGCCGTCCTGGATGGGGGAGAGGAAGTGCCTCAGCCAGCCGAGACGACTTCCGTCGAGCTTCGTGTCGAACTCGTCCCAGAAGGCGACCGGGAGGTTTCCGGCCAGGGCGGTGTCGCGAACCCGGTGCAGCGCGACCACGAGGTCCGACGGCCCTCCGAACTGTGACAGGTTGAATTCGAGGAACCTGATCGAGGCCTTGTCCTGTCCGGATATCTCGCTCTCCACCAGCTGCTCGACAGCGAACGACTTCCCGGATCCGGGGGCGCCGAAGACCGCCAGGGCCAGTGGCTGCTGGCCGAACCTGAGTCCGTCGCGGTACCTGGCGATGATGTTGCGGATCGCATGCAGGCCCTCGATCTCCCGGCGGTCGACCACGGTGAGCTTGCCGAACCGTCCTACCGGCACATTCGCCAGAACCTGGTCCCCCATGGTGGCGACACGCTTGGGAAGGTCGGCGGATTCGGGGTTCTTCAGCCTTCTGCTGTCAAGGAGGAGGAACGAGAGCGAGTGGCTCGGGCTCCGGGTGATGGAAATGTTCTTTGCCGTGGCGAGCCGCAGGCCGTCCTTGGGCTTGGCGGACGGTGGTTCGAATATTTTCGATGCGGGGCAGTGGAATTCGTTGGTCTTCTCCCGGTTGTCGTTCCCGAGGTCGAATCCCTGGTCGTACATCGACTGCATCGCGGTGAGCCCCGAACGCATGGCCCGGACGAGCTTCGGCCGGTCGGCCGACCTGGCGAGTTCGGCTGCCACCGCGCCGCAGAGCGCGCTCCCGTAGCCGAACATGGTTCCCTGGCCGTTCTTCCGCCGCCAGGAACGCTCTGTCCGCTCGCGGTCGAACACGAGGGTGTAGCTCGGGCCGGAGGCCTCGGTCCGGTCGATCAGCAGCGCGCCGGACGGCCCGAAGGAGACGATGAGCCGACGGCAGTTCGACAGTTCGTGGAGCCGTTTGTGGAGTTGGAGTTCCAGCGCGGTGTCCTGGGCGGACCGTTCCCATGAGATGTCTCGGCTGATGCCGGCCCCGGCGTCCCGTAGCCGCGATGCCGAGGTGACCGCGATGAAGCGGCTGGCCAGGGTGTCGTTCTGGTCGCGCAGGCGCTTGTTGAAGTACGACCAGATCTCACCTTCGGCGATGCGGTGGCTCATCTTGAGCAGGAGCCACGGGCCGTGGTCCTTGCTCGTCAGGCCCGGGAGGACGTCGTCGCCGGGTGGACCGTCCTTCCACGTGTCCCGATAGCCCAGGGCGGAGTCGTCGAGCACGATGATGTCAGGGGGCGCCTGGACGTCGATTCCCTGATAGAACCGTTCGGGAAGCAGCGGGTTGATGTCGACGGCGTCCGATCCGAAGCCGAGGTATTCCTTGACGCGCCACCGCTGGACCTCGTTCTCGGCCGGTTCCACCGGATATTTGGAGATGATCGCGAACGAGTGGTTGTAGGGATTGTCGAATGCTCTCAGGGCACCTTCTTCCGGCCGATCGGGCCGATGTACGTGGACGGTTCCGCGGGTGGCTGCCTCGATCATGTCGGCGAGCAGGAATGCGCCGCCGGTGAGCCACCGTACGTTGACCAGTGTCTGTAACCGGTCCTCGGCGTCACTGATCGGCGGCATGCTGTTCTCTCTGAGTGCCCAATCGATCGTCAGATCGCCGGTGACGACGATGTGCTTCTTTCCCACGGGGATCATCTTCTTGCGGCAGGCTCGGGGTGGATCCGAATCGCTCCTCCTCCTATTGGACACCCGACCCGGGAGTGATTTCCAGGCCCGGGCGGGCAGGAAAGGCGGCCACAAGTGACTCTGCTTCGAGCGGGAACCTTCCCTGTCGACAGTTAGTGCCCGGAGCGGGACCCTCCGCGACTGTCGGGGAATCCGCTGATCCGCCCGCACTCCGGGTCACTCGCCGGTGCGGCCGTCGAGGTGTTCGCGGAGGAGGTCGGCGTGGCCGTTGTGGCGGGCGTACTCCTCGATCATGTGGGTGAGGATCCAGCGCAGCGACCAGCTCTCCTCGCCGTGGGGGCCGCGGTAGTGCCCGGGGACGTCCAACGACGGGGCGGCGGCGACGAGTTCCCGGGCGTGGGCGCACTCGCGGCGCCAGACGGCGAAGGCCTCGTCCGGGTCGGCGTCGTCGACGTCGAACTCGGCGAAGCTCCCGTCCGGGTGCTTCCAGAAGCCGGGGCGGGCCTCGTTGTTGAGGGTGTTGCGGAACCAGCCGCGCTCGACCTCGGCGAGGTGGCGGGCCAGGCCGAGCAGGGAGAGCGCGGAGGGGGCCAGCGGGCGGGCGCGGAGCTGCTCGGTGGTCAGCCCGGCGCACTTCCAGGCGAAGGTGTCGCGCTGGTGGTCCAGGAAGGCGGTGAGGGTGGCGCGCTCGTCGCCGAAGTTCGGGGTCTCGGTGCGGGCGGCGTCGGCGAGGGCGTAGGCGTCGGTCATGCGGTCATGGTGGCAGGAACGGCCCGGCGCGGTCCGGGAATTAACGCCCGGGGATTGACGCCCGGGAGTCGGCGTCCGGGGATCACCGGTCGGCGAGCCAGGCCAGTGCGGCCTGGACGGTCTCCGCGACCGGGACGCCGGCCGGGGCCGGCGGGCGGTCCACGACCACCACCGGCAGGCCGAGTTCGCGTGCCGCGGTGAGCTTGGGCGCGGTGGCCGCGCCGCCGCTGTCCTTGGTGACGACGACGTCGATCCGGTGCTCGCGCAGCACCGCCCGCTCGCCGTCCAGGGTGAACGGGCCGCGGTCGAGCAGGACGTCGAGCGAGGCGGGCAGCGGCGGCTCGGGCGGGTCGACCGAGCGGGCCGTGAAGTGCAGGCCGTCGAGGTGGGCGAAGGCGCCGATGCCCTGCCGGCCGCTGGTGAGCAGGATCCGACGGCCGAGGGACGGCAGCAGGTCCGCCGCCGACGCCAGCGAGGGGACGCGGTGCCAGCGGTCGCCCGGCACCGGTGCCCAGCCGGGGCGGCGCAGGGCGAGCAGCGGTACGCCGGTCGCCGCGGCGGCCTCGGCGGCGTTGCGGGACATCGCGGCGGCGAACGGGTGGGTGGCGTCGACCACCGCGGTCACCCGTTCGGCGCGCAGCCAGGCGGCGAGGCCCTCGGGGCCGCCGAAGCCGCCGATCCGCACCTCGCCGACGGGTAGCCGGGGCTCGGCGACCCGCCCGGCGAGCGAGCTGGTGACCCGCCCGGCGGGGTGTCCGGCGGCCAGCGCGGCGGCGAGGGCGCGCGCCTCGGTGGTGCCGCCGAGCAGCAGGACGTGGGCCATCACGCGCCGCAGGGCTCGTGCGGGCGCTCGCGGTCCGCGGAGTAGAGGTGGCTGTCGCGGAACTGCTCGGCGCCGAGCGTGCGCCCGACGATGATCACCGCGGTGCGGACGATGCCGGCCGCCTTCAGCTGCCCGGCGATGTCCCCTACGGTGCCGCGCAGCACGACCTCGTCGGGCCGGCTGGCCATCGCGACCACGGCGGCCGGGCAGTCCGCCCCGTAGTGCGGCAGCAGCTGCTCGACCACGTCGTCGACGTAGCCGGCGGCCAGGTGGAGGACGAGCAGGGCGCCGCTGCGGCCGAGGGTGGCGAGGTCCTCGCCCTCCGGCATCGGGGTGGCGCGCTTGGCGATCCGCGTGAGGATGACGGTCTGGCCGACGGTCGGCAC
Organism: Kitasatospora sp. NPDC057692; assembly: GCF_042799475.1. Classification (NCBI taxonomy): domain Bacteria; kingdom Bacillati; phylum Actinomycetota; class Actinomycetes; order Kitasatosporales; family Streptomycetaceae; genus Kitasatospora; species Kitasatospora sp. NPDC057692. The sequence continues at coordinate 38,571 of NZ_JBHVIV010000013.1, forward strand.
GGTCAGTTCGCGCTTGAGCGCGGCCGCCGCGGCGGCGAAGGCCGGCACGCCGGGCACCACCTCGTACGGCACCCCGGCGGCGTCCAGCCGGCGCATCTGCTCGGCGACGGCGCTGAACACCGAGGGGTCGCCGGAGTGCAGCCGGGCGACGTCCTGCCCGGCGGCGTGCGCGCGGACCAGCTCCCCGGTGATCTCGTCGAGCGTCAGGTTGGCGGTGTCGACCAGCCGGGCGCCGGGCGGGCACTCGGCCAGCAGCTCGCGCGGCACCAGGCTGCCGGCGTAGAGGCAGACCTCGGCGCGGGCGAGGATCCGCTGGCCGCGCAGGGTGATGAGGTCGGCGGCGCCGGGGCCGGCCCCGATGAAGTGGACGGTCACGAGGCGTTCTCCTGAGGGGTGGACGGCGCGGGGGACGCGGCGGGCTTGACGGCGGACCACTGGGTGACCGGCATCGCCTGGCGCCAGCCGGTGAAGCCGCCGACCGGGACGGCGTGCGCCACGGCGAGCCGCAGCAGCTCCCCGCCGTGCCGCCGGTACCAGGCGGTGAGCAGCGCCTCGGACTCCAGGGTGACCGTGTTGGCGACCAGCCGGCCGCCGGGGGCCAGCGCGGCCCAGCAGGCGTCCAGCAGGCCGGGCGCGGTGAGCCCGCCGCCGACGAACACGGCGTCCGGCGCGGGAAGGCCGTCGAGCGCCTGCGGGGCGGCGCCGGTGACGACCCGCAGCCGGGGGACGCCGAGCGCGGCGGCGTTGCGGGCGATCCGTTCGGCGCGCACCGGGTCGCGCTCCACGGTGACGGCCAGGTTGTCGCGGTGGGCGCGCAGCCACTCGATCGCGATCGAGCCGGAGCCGCCGCCGACGTCCCAGAGCAGCTCGCCGGGGACGGGCGCCAGGGTGGCCAGGGTGGCGGCGCGCACGTGCCGCTTGGTCAGCTGGCCGTCGCTCTCGTAGGCGCCGTCGGGCAGGCCGGGGACGACGGGGGTGCGCGGGCCGTCGGCGGGGAGGTCGACGGCGATGACGTTGAGCGGGTCGCCGGGCGGGTGCGGCCAGCCGTCGGCGGGGCCGTCCAGCCGCCGCTCGCCGGGGCCGCCGAGCTGTTCCAGGACGCGCAGCCGGGCAGTGCCGTGGCCGGCCGCGGCGAGCAGTCCGGCGACGGCGGCCGGGGTGGCGGCGCCGGCGCTGAGCACCAGCAGCCGGCGCCCGGGGTTGAGGGCGAGCCGCAGGGTGTCCAGCGGGCGGCCGACCAGGCTGACCACCTCGGTGGACTCCAGCGGCCAGCCGAGCCGGGCGCAGGCGTACGCGACGGAGGAGGGGTGCGGCAGGACGCGCAGCCGTTCGGCGCCCGCGGTCTCGGCGAGGGTGCGGCCGATGCCGTAGAACATCGGGTCGCCGCTGGCCAGTACGGCGAGCGGGCGGTCGGCGTACCGGTCGAGCAGCCCGGTGACGGCCGGGCGCAGCGGCGACGGCCACGGCACCCGTTCGGCGGCGACCTCGTCCGCGGGCAGCAGGTCGAGCTGCCGGGGGCCGCCGATCACCGCCCCGGCCGCCCGCAGCGCGGCACGGGCGGGGCCCGCGAGGCCGGGCCAGCCGTCGGCCCCGATCCCGACGACCGTGATCGGGGGTGGCTGCTGGGGCACCGGCGGGCTCCTCGGGGCGGGTCGTGGACACAGTGGACACAGGGGCCCGGGCAGCCTATCTGGCGGCGCCCGGATCGCGATCAGCCAGGGTGCGGGCCCGGTCGCACGGGGTTAGCGTCGTGCCGGGAAGACCTCCGGGGGGACCTCAGCACGCAACGGAGGACAGCATGTCCGAGTCAGCGGTCCCGTACACCACCAACAACGCCGGCGTCCCGGTGCCGAGCGACGACAACTCGCTCACGGTGGGCAGGGACGGCCCGATCCTGCTCCACGACCACTACCTGATCGAGAAGATGGCCCAGTTCAACCGGGAGCGGGTGCCGGAGCGGGTGGTGCACGCCAAGGGGGCCGGGGCGTACGGCGTCTTCGAGACGACGGAGGACGTCAGCCGCTACACCAAGGCGACCCTGTTCCAGCCGGGCAGGCGGACCGAGATGCTGGCCCGCTTCTCGACCGTGGCGGGCGAGCAAGGCAGCCCGGACACCTGGCGCGACCCGCGCGGCTTCGCGCTGAAGTTCTACACCGAGGACGGCAACTACGACCTGGTCGGCAACAACACGCCGGTCTTCTTCGTCCGCGACACCATCAAGTTCCAGGACTTCATCCGCTCGCAGAAGCGCCGCACCGACAACGGCCTGCGCGACCACGACATGCAGTGGGACTTCTGGACGCTCTCGCCGGAGACCGCCCACCAGGTCACCTGGCTGATGGGCGACCGCGGCATCCCGAAGTCGTACCGGCACATGAACGGCTACAGCTCGCACACCTATCTGTGGGTCAACGCGGGCGGCGAGCGGTTCTGGGTGAAGTACCACTTCAAGACCGACCAGGGCGTCGACTTCCTCACCCAGGCGGACGCCGACCGGCTGGCCGGCTCCGACCCGGACCTGCACCGCCAGGACCTCTGGCAGGCCATCGAGGGCGGCACCCCGCCGTCCTGGACGCTGCACGTGCAGGTCATGCCGTTCGACGACGCGCCCGGCTACCGGTTCAACCCCTTCGACCTGACCAAGGTCTGGCCGCACGGCGACTACCCGCTGATCCGGGTCGGGACGATGACGCTGAACCGCAATCCGGAGGACTACTTCGTCCACATCGAGCAGGCCGCCTTCGAGCCGTCCAACCTGGTGCCCGGGATCAGCGTCTCGCCGGACAAGATGCTGCTCGGCCGGATCTTCTCCTACCCGGACACCCACCGGTACCGGATCGGCCCCAACTACGCGCAGCTGCCGCCGAACCGGCCGCACGTGCCGGTGCACTCCTTCGCCAAGGACGGGCCGATGCGCTTCGACCCGGCCCGGACGGCGGCGCCCTACGCGCCGAACTCCAAGGGCGGCCCGGCCGCGAACCTCGCGCGGTACGACGACCCGGCGGCCGGCTGGCACAGCTCGGGCGACATGGTGCGCGAGGCCTACTCGCTGCACGCCGAGGACGACGACTGGGGGCAGGCGGGCACCATGGTGCGGCAGGTGCTGGACGACGCGGCGCGCGACCGGCTGGTCTCCAACATCGTCGGGCACCTGCTGGGCGGGGTGAGCGACCCGGTGCTGGAGCGGGCCGTGCAGTACTGGCGCAATGTCGACAAGGCGCTGGGCGACCGGGTCGCCAAGGGCGTCGGCAAGGACTGACGGCTGTTCGGCCGGTTCCGGTTCCGGTTCCGGTTCCGGCTTCGGCGCCGGAGCCGGGGGCGCGGGTCCGTGGGGCCCGCGCCCTCAGGCGTCCGCGCCGTCGCGCCGGCGCCAGTCGCCGGAGGCGACGAGCGCCGGGTGCGTGCGCAGCCGGGCGGCGACGGCGGGCCCGGCCAGGTACACCCAGGCGTCCACCGCCGCGCCGTCCGCCGTCCGGACGGCGAGCCGCTCGCGGACGTACGTGCCCAGGCCGTCCGGGCGGCAGTCCTCCAGCCGGTCCAGCGCCGCGAGCGCCGCCGGGTGGGCGGCCGGGTGGACGGTGACCAGCTCGCCGCTGATCCGCCGCCCCGGCGCGGGGTCCGGTACGGCGTAGGGGAACCCGGGCCCGTCGTGCAGGGCCGCGCCCTCCAGCACCGCCGCCCGCACCCCGGTGCACCGGCCGGCCAGGAAGGCGGCGTGGTTGCGTTCCCCGGTGAGCAGGGTGCCGTAGACGAAGAAGGGCAGGGCGGGGGGTTCGGCGGGCACGCGGGGTTCCTCCTGGGCGGGGGCCGGTCGACAGTCGATGGTGCCCGGTCGGTGATACCCACTGGCGCGCGGGGTGGCCGATGCGGTGTCATGGCGGATGCAACTGCCAGCACCGTCCAAGGGGGACACCCATGACAGCACCCGCCGAGCGCGTACCGGCCGCGTCCGCGGACGCCGCTCCCACGGACGCCGCTCCCACGGACTCCGCTCCCGCGGACCCCGCTCCCGCCGCGGCGCGGCTCGGCGCGGGCGTGTGGGTGGCGCTCGCCATCGTCTACGTGGTGTGGGGCTCGACGTACCTGGGGATCCGGATCACCGTCGAGACGATGCCGACCTTCCTCTCCGCCGCCGCGCGCTTCCTGGTCGCCGGACTGCTGCTCGCCGGGTTCGTCGCCGTCCGACACGGCCGCAACGCCCTGCGGGTGGACCGGCGGCAGCTGGGCTCCGCCGCCCTGGTCGGTGCCCTGCTGCTGACCGGAGGCAACGGGCTGGTGGTGCTCGGCGAGAACTCGATCCCGTCGGGCCTGGCCGCCCTGCTGGTCGCCGCCGTGCCGCTGTGGATGGTGCTGCTGACGGCGGCCGGCGGCGACCGCCCGAGGCCGGCCGAGCTGGCCGGGGTGCTGCTCGGGCTGGTGGGCCTGGGGGTGCTGTCCGCTCCGGCGATCGGCGGCGACATCGCGCCGGTCGGGGTGGTCGCGGTACTCGTCGCCACCGTCAGCTGGGCGCTCGGCTCCTTCGCGTCCAAGCGCATCCGGATGCCCGACAACGTGATGGCCTCCAGCGCCTACCAGATGCTGGCCGGCGGGCTCGGCAACGTCCTGATCGGACTGGCCCGCGGCGAGCAGCACGGCCTGCACCCCGGCGACATCTCCACCCGCTCCTGGCTGGCGCTGGCCTTCCTGGTGGTGTTCGGCTCCCTGGTCGCCTTCACCGCGTACGCCTGGCTGCTGCGCTCCGCCCCGCTGACCCTGGTCGCCACCTACGCCTATGTGAACCCGGTGGTGGCCGTGCTGCTGGGCTGGCTGGTGCTGGCCGAGCCGCTGACCGGCCCCACCCTGCTGGGTGGGGCGATCGTGGTCGCGGGCGTCGGCCTGGTGGTGAGCGTCAGCCGGTCGTCGACGCGCTCGTCCGCTCGTAGGTCAGCACGGTGACCCCGTTGCCGAAGCCGTGGGACCCGGTGAGCGCGAAGGTGTGCGGGGCGTAGCCCGCGCGGAACAGCGGCACCCCGGCGCCGATCGCCACCGGGTACTGCTTGACGATCAGCTCGTCGATCTCCGGCAGCAGCCGGCCGGCCAGCTCGCCGCCGCCGCAGAGCCAGATGCCGAGGCCGTCCTGCCGCTTGAGCTCCCGGACCAGCTCCAGCGGGTCGGCCGCGGTGACCTCCACGGCGGGGTCGGGGCTCTCGGCCAGGCTGCGGGAGAAGACGATCTGCCGCAGGTGGGCATAGGGGCTGGTGAGGCCGACCGCCAGCCCCGGATCGTAGGTGCCGCGGCCCATGACGACGGTGTCGAAGCGCTTGTTGGGCGCCTCGGCGATCCCCATCGCGGCCCGTCCGGGGGTCGGCACGGTCTCCGGGTACTCCGCGCACATGTGGGAGAGGTAGTCCCCGCCGACGTACGGCATGAGGAACTGGTAGTCGCCGTCCGGGGCGGCGATGAAGCCGTCGATGGTGGCGCCGACGTAGTACGTGAGCTTTCGCATCCACATCCTTGGAACGTGTTGGTCGATTCGGTCCGCCCCGCGGTCCCCGGCGGGCCTGTCGTGGCCGTCGGGGCGCTGGGTCGCTGGGGCGCTGGGGCGCTGGGGCGAACAACGACAGTTATAGTACTTCGGACATAGTGGTTGCAAGAGATTTCCTGAGGGAGCTTCAGCGATGGCCCAGAACCCCGCCCGGCGCACGGCGCTGACCGACGCCGCCGTCGACGTCCTCGCCGACCAGGGGGCGCGCGGACTCACCTTCCGCGCCGTGGACGTCCGGGCGGGCGTTCCGGCCGGCACCGCGTCCAACTACTTCGCCAGCCGCGACGACCTGCTCGACCAGACCGCCCGGCACATCCACCACCGGCTCACCCCCGACCCGGTGATCATCGGCGAGCTGCTGCGGGCGCCCCGCGACCGGGCCCTGGTCACCGCCCTGATGCACGACCTCGTGCGCCGGATCGACGCCGACCGGTCCGGCTACCTCGCGATGCTGGAACTGCGCCTGGAGGCCACCCGCCGCCCGGAGATGCGCGCCCAGCTCACCGCCACGATCCGCGAGCAGCTGGAGGCCAACATCGCCTACCACCTGGACGAGGGCTTCCCCGGCGACCGCGAGACCGTCGTCGTGCTCTACCTCGCGATGACCGGCCTGCTCGTCGAGCACCTCACCCTTCCCGGCGTCCTCGGCGCCGACGCCGTCCCGGCCCTGGTCGACACCCTGGTCGCCCGCACCGTTCCGGAGGCCTGACGAAGGTCAGGACCAGGTGGCGAGGAGGGTGCTCAGGGTGACGCCCGGGCCGAGGCCGAGGACCAGGCCGCGGGCGCCCGGGGGCGGGGGCGTGCGGTGGGTGCGGGCGAGGACGGAGAAGACCGTCGCGCCGCCCAGGTTGCCCTCCTCGGCCAGGACGTCCCGGGAGTGCCGCAGGAAGGCCGCGTCCACGTCGAGCAGCGCCCCGAGCCGCTCCAGGATCGCCGGGCCGCCCGGGTGCAGGACCCCGAAGTCCAGCGCCCGGCCGCCGTGCCGGTCCAGCCAGTCGAGCAGGGCCGGGCCGAGGTCGGTGACCGAGCGCAGCGACGCCCGGGTGGACGCGAAGTGGTCGCCGCGGTGGTCGGTCAGCTTGCGGTAGCGGTCGGTGGTGCGCGGGATGGTGTACTCGAAGCAGTCCTCCAGCCGCAGCCCGGGCGTGCGCCGCTCGGCGGTGACCACGGCGGCGGCCGCCGCGTCGCCCCACAGGCCCTTGTAGATCTGGTCCTCCACCGCGGTGCGGGTGTTCTGGTACATCGAGGAGAGCGACTCGGCGGCGACCACCAGCACCACGCCCGCCGGGTTCCAGGCCAGGAACCGCCGGGCCGCGATCAGCACGTGCGCGCCGCCCGCGCAGGCCAGTTGGCTCATCGGGAGGCGGCTGACGTCGGGCCGCAGGCCGAGGTTCTGCTGGAGGTGGACGTCCAGTCCGGGGACGGCGTCGCCGGTCGCGCTGGAGACGATCACGCAGTCCACCCGCTCCGGCGGCACCCCCGCGTCCGCCAGCGCCTCGGCGGCGGCGCGCCCGGCGGCGGCCAGCAGGTCGGCGAACGTGCTGGTCTTGCGCTCGGCGGCGGTCCGCTCGGGGGAGGCGACCGTCTCGTAGGGCCGGAAGTAGCGGCGGGTGCCGGGCAGGTTGCCCAGGGCCAGCCGGACGGTCTGGGCCTGGCGCGGCGGGTAGTCCGGGTTGCGGGCGAGGATGTCCTCCCGGATCCGCTCGGCCGTCACGGTGTGGGGGCCGAGGACGAGCGCCGGGCGGCTGACATGGGCGACGGGGGGCGTAGGGGGCGTGGGGGCGGTGCTGGGCATGCGGGCGGTTCCTTGCAGGCGGTGCGCGCCGGGCCCGGCCGGGCCCGGCGCGGCCACGCTACCCGCCGGCCCCGCCCCGCCCCCGGGCCGGGATCCGCGAAGCGCCTGCACCGGCCGGGATCATTCGAGTACCGTCCATCGGGTGCCGGGCCCGGCGGGGGAGCCGGGGCCGGGGAGGCTGGCGGTGGCGGCCGGGCTGATCGCCTGCGGCATCACCGCCTACAACATCGCCCAGGTCGGTCTCCGGCAGGCGGTGACCCCGGCGGCGCCGCAGGCCCGGATGAACGCCTCGGTGCGCTTCGTCATCTGGGGCACCCTGCCGCTCGGCGCGGCCGCCGGGGGCCTGCTCGGGTCGGCGGTCGGGCTGCGCCCGGCGCTCTGGGCGGTCGCCGCGGTGGCGCTGCTCTCCGTGCTGCCGCTGCTGCTGACCCGGGACATCCGCTCGCTGCGCGACTTCCCGGAAGGCGCCGGGGATTGACGGACCGTCAGGAAAGGTAGGGCGGCCGTCCGGCCCACCAGTGGCCGGGGGCCTCGGGGGCGCGGCTGGTCCAGAACTCGATGAGGCCGGAGACGAACTCCTCGGTGGAGAGGGTGCCGTCGCCGTCCAGGTCGAGCCGGCGGAACGCCTCGTCCGCGTCGTCGCGGGAGAGGGCGGCGAAGTGGCCGCGCTGGAAGACGAAGAACTCGCCCGCGTCCACCGTCCCGCTGCCGTCCACGTCGGCGACGGCCAGGAACGCCTCGGCGAGCGCCCCGAAGACGGTCCGCGCGGCCACCTGGTCGTCGGCGAGCGCGCGGGTCGAGGCGACGAACTGGCGGCGGCTGATCGCCGTGGTGCCGATCGGCAGGTGGGAGACGTGCAGGTCCCGCCAGATGGCGAGGTAGGCGGCGATGATCCGCTGCTCGGCGCCCGACCCCTCCCGGTGCCCCAGCGACCGGGCCACCGCGCGGCCCATCAGCACGTGGTCGTGCTCGGTCAGCAGGCCGTCCCCGTCGGCGTCGAGGTGGTCGAACCCGTGGTTGATCCTCGCGAGCAGCAGTTCCTCGGACACGTCTCCCCCGGCTGGTCGGTCCCGGCAAGCACAACAGAATCATTCACAACTCTCGGACGCAGCACGCTAACCCGCCGGGCACCGGGTGCGCAGCCGAAGCGGCGAAGTGGCGCCCGGCGGGATCCGCGGCCCGCCGTTCAGCCCGCGTTCCGGAGCGCCGCGTCCGCCAGTCGCTCGGCCAACTCGCCGATCGCCTCCTGGAGTTGCTCGTCGGCGATGCCGTTGGCGTAGCCCTGGAAGGCGAGGGCGGCCTGGGCCTGGACGGCCGGGGTGGCGTAACCGGGGTCGATCGGGAGCGGGCCGCCGGGCGGCCAGGGGAGCGGCCAGTGCCGGGGCCACGGGATCCGGCCGTGCGGGGTGCCGCACCAGTCGTCGCCCGCCTCGGTGAGGATCCGCCGGGCGTCGCCGTCGGAGACGCGGGCGGTGATGGCGGCGTTGGCCACGGCGCCGACGGTGCGGGCGACGGCCAGCCGCAGCACGGCGGCGACCGGCGGCAGCGGCTGCGGGTTCAGCCCGACCGCGTCGCCGCCGCCGTCGGCGCGGGCCGCGGGGCGGACGCCCGGGGCGGCGCCGTGGGCCGGCTCGTGGGGGATCAGGCCGTCCCAGGCCGAGGGATCGAGGCGGCCCACGAGCGAGACCAGGGTGACGGATCGGCGGACGAGCGTGGTCATCGGGTGACCCCTTCTCCGGGGGATGGCCGTGTGTGTGCGGCCGGTGACCGATCGTAGGCGGAGCGGTCGCGGAGAAGGGGGACCGACACCGGCGGCCGCCGCTCGGTGGGCGGGCTCAGTGGGCGGCGGCGAGCAGTTCCCGGGTGTACTCGGTGTGCGGGGCCGCGAAGAGCCGGTCGCGGTCGGTGGACTCGACCAGCCGGCCGTGGTGCATCACGGCGACGCGGTCGCAGAAGTGGCGCACCACCGCGAGGTCGTGGGAGACGAACAGGAAGGCGACGCCGAGGCGTTCGCGCAGCTCCATCAGCAGGTTGAGCACCTGGGCCTGGACCGAGACGTCCAGGGCGGAGACCGGTTCGTCGGCGATGATCAGCCGCGGTTCGGGGGCGAGCGCCCGGGCGATGCCGATCCGCTGGCGCTGGCCGCCGGAGAACTCGTGCGGGTAGCGGTCCAGGTGGGCGGCCGGCAGGCCGACCTGCTCCAGCAGCTCGGCGGAGCGCTCGCGCCGCTGCCCGGCGTCCAGCGCGGTGTGCAGCCGCAGCGGGGTGTCCAGGGTCTGGGCGACGGTGCGGCGCGGGTTGAGCGAGGCGTACGGGTCCTGGAAGACCAGCTGGACCTCCTTGGCGAGCCGCCGCCGCAGCGCCCGGTCGGGCCTGGTGGCGTCCACGCCGTCGTAGCGGACGGTGCCGGCGGTGGCGGGCTGCAGGCCGGCCAGGACCCGGGAGGTGGTGGACTTGCCGGAGCCGGACTCGCCGACCAGGCCGAGCGTCTCGCCGGGCGCGATGCGCAGGCTGACGCCCTCGACCGCCCGGACGGGCTGAGGCCGGCCGCGCCCCGGCAGCGGAAGGCCGCGGCGGCCGGGGAAGTGCACGGCGAGGTCCTCGACCTCGACCAGCCACGGGCCGGACCGGCCGGAGGCGGTCGGCGCGCCCCGGCCGGCGGCGGGCCCGGACGACCCGTACGCGGCGGGCCCGGACGACCCGGACGCGGCGGGCCCGGACGCGGCGGGCCGGGGCGCGGGCGACGGGTCGTCGACGGTCGGCAGCGGCGCGCCGGGCACGGAGTCCAGGGTGAGCGCCGCGCCCACCAGGGCCCTGGTGTAAGGCTCGCGGGGCGCGGCCAGCAGCGCGGCGGTCGGCGCGGTCTCCACCGGCCGGCCGCCGCGCAGGACGAGCGTGCGGTCCGTGGTCCCGGCGACCACCCCGAGGTCGTGGCTGACCAGCAGCACCGCGGTGCCGTGCTCGCGCTGCAGCTCGCCCAGCAGGTCCAGCACCTGGCGCTGGACGCGGGCGTCCAGCGCGGTGGTGGGCTCGTCGGCGATCAGCACGTCGGGGTCGTTCATCAGCGCCATCGCGATCATCACCCGCTGGCGCATGCCGCCGGAGAACTGGTGCGGGTAGTCGCGCACCCGGGCGGCCGGGATGCCGACCCGGTCGAGCATCTCCGCCGCCCGCCGGCGGGCCTCGGCGCGGCCCGCGTCGCGGTGGTGCAGCCGGTACATCTCGGCGAGCTGGGCGCCGACGCCGTGGAAGGGGCTGAGCGAGGTGAGCGCGTCCTGGAAGACCAGGGCCGCCCGGCCGCCGCGCACCCGCCGCAGCACGTCCTCCCCGGCGCCCACCAGCTCCTGCCCGGCCAGCCGGATCGAGCCGGTGACGGTGGTGGTGCGCGGGTCGTGCAGGCCGAGCACGGCGAGCCCGGTGGCGGACTTGCCGGAGCCGGACTCGCCGACCAGGCCCAGGACCTCGCCGCGGGCGAGGTCGAAGGAGAGGCCGCGCACGGCGGTGACGGGCGCCCCGCCGCGCGGGTCGGCGAAGGTGACGGACAGGTCCCGGACGCTGAGCGCCGGCGGCTGGGCGGGCGGCTGCGCCGACGGCTCGTCGGCGAGGACGGGGGAGGGGGTCATGGCGGCGGGCTCCAGAGGGGCGGGGCGGTCAGCTGAGGCGGATGCGCGGGTCGAGCCAGGCCACCACGAGGTCGGCCAGCGCGACGAACAGCACGACGAAGCAGGCGGCGACCAGGACGGCGCCGACCACGGCCGGCAGGTCCTGCCCCTCGACCGCCTCCAGGGCGAACCGGCCGACGCCGTTCAGCCCGAAGACCGTCTCGGTGATCACCGCGCCGCCGAGCAGCGCGCCCGCCTCCAGGCCGAGCAACTGCACCAGCGGCCCGGCCGCGCCGCGCGAGGTGTACTTCAGGTGCGCGCGCAGCCGGCCGAGGCCCTTGCCGCGGGCGGTGCGGACGTACTCCTCGTCCATCGTCTCCAGCAGCTGGGAGCGGGTGAGCCGGGCGAACACCGCGGAGTTGACGAAGCCGAGGACGATCCAGGGGAGCAGCATGCCGCCCGCCCAGGCGAGCGGGTCGGTGGCCGGCGGGGTGTAGGAGGGCAGCGGCAGCAGCCCGGTGGTGTAGACCAGCCCCCACTGGGCGACGTACCCGAGGAAGTAGATCTGCACGCTGGCGCCGATCAGGGTGAAGCCGGAGAGCAGCCGGTCGGTGCGGGTGCCGTGCCGCAGCGCGGCGACGAAGCCGGTGCCGAGCCCGAACAGGACCAGCACGGCCAGCGCGCCCGCCGCCAGCGAGGCGGTGACCGGCAGGTGGTCGGTCAGCGCCTCGGTGACCGGCTGGTGCAGCCGGTAGGAGTAGCCGAGGCAGGGTGCGTCGCAGTGGATCGTGGAGCCGTCGACGTCCTGGACGTCCCGGCCGGCGAGGATCCCGGCGAGGTAGTCGGTGTACTGGGTGAGCAGCGGCTGGTCCAGGCCCATGCTCGTGCGGACCGCCGCGACCTGGCCGGTGTCGCAGCGCGGGCCGCAGGCGGCCCGGGCGGGGTCGGCGGGGCCGGCGTAGAAGAGGGCGAAGGCGGCGGCGGAGACCGCGGCCAGGACGGCGAGCGCCTGGAGGATCCGCCGCAGGGCGAAGGAGAGCATGGTGGCCGGTCCGGTGTCGGGGGGCGTCGGGGCGGCGGCCCCGCCGCGCGCTCCTCGGGGGGAGGCGGGCGGCGGGACCGTCCGGGGACTTCGGGGTGTCAGGACTTCAGGTAGAGCCAGGCGAGGCTGACCGACCCGTAGATCGGGTGGATGAACGAGCCGCCGACGTTCGAGCCGTGCAGCTGGTCGACGTTCGGGTAGACCCACGGCAGCACCGGCAGGTCCTTCATCACCGTCTGCTCCAGGGCGTACAGCTCCTTGGCCTTGGCGTGCGGCTCGCCGATCTGGTTGATCCGGTCGATCTCCTTGTCCACCTCGGGGTTGCGGTAGCGGGCCGAGTTGAGGTCGGTGCCGGCGCGGCCGTCGAAGGAGAACGGGATCAGGGTGGAGGGCGTCGGCCAGTCGACCGAGGAGGTCTCCTCCCACAGGTCGTACGGGGAGTCGGCGCGGTGCGCCTCGTCCAGCAGGGCCTTGGGGTCGATCGGCTTGGGCACGACGGTGATGCCGGCCTTGGCGAAGCCGTCGACCAGCACCTGGGCGACCCGCTGGCCGCTCGGCGTGTTGGCGTAGGCGTAGGTGAGCGCGGCGGGCGGCTGCTTGGCCTTGGCCAGCGCGGCCTTGGCGGCCTCCGGGTCGCCCTCCGGCTTCGCCGGGTTCAGGTCGTACTTCTGCCAGTCGACCAGGGCCGGCGAGCTGAGGGTGCTCGCGAGGTCGCCGGCCCGGCTGCCGCCCTCGACCTGGCGGGCCTGCTGGCGCGGGTAGGCGAGGTTGAGGGCCTTGCGGACCTCGACGTCGTTCACCCGCTCGTTGTTGATCATGAGGTAGGTGACGAAGGCGCCCTGCCGGCCGGAGGTGACCAGCTCCTTGGCCTTCGGGTCGGTGTCCACCGTCTGGTACAGCTCGGGGGACAGCGGGGTGGAGACCGTGGTGGCGTTCGCGCCGCCGTCGCGCCCGGAGAGGATCTCCTGGTTGATGTTGAGCGCTTCCTTGCCGAAGGAGAAGACGAACTTCTCCGGGTACTGGTTGCGGATCGGGTCCGTCTCCGGCTTCCAGTTCGGGTTGCGCTCCAGCACCAGCCGGGTGTTCTGGACGTGCTCGACGATCCGGTACGGACCGGTGGCGAACGGCTGGCGGTCGTAGTCGGTGCCGGTGTCCTTGTCCTGGCGCACCGGCGAGGAGGAGGACTGCGCGGCCATGTACGGCACGTCGGCCTGCGGCTGCGGGAAGTGGAAGACGATGGTGCGCTCGTCCGGCGTCTCGATCGCGGCGAGGTCGCCGTCCTGCGGGCCGCCGTACTTCTTGCGGGCGTCGTCGTAGCTGGCCTCGCCGGTGAGCCACTGCGCCCAGTACGGCGGGCCGACCTCGTAGCCCTTGCCGAAGGAGCGCTCGATGCCGTACTTCACCTGCTGGGAGGTGATCGGCTGGCCGTCCTCCCAGGCCACGCCCGCCTTCAGCTTGTACGTCCAGGTGCGCCCGCCGTCGGTGGAGGTGCCGGTGTCGGTGGCGAGGTCGCCGACCAGCTTGGCCTTGCCGTCCACCACCTGGTACTGGGTCAGCTGGCGGCCCCAGAGCAGCGAGGTGTTGTAGGCGGCGCCCGCGTAGACCTTCTGCGGGTCGAGGTGGCGGAAGTCGGTGGCGTTGTAGACGTTCACCGTGCCGCCCTGGCGGGCGCCGGGGACGGCGGGGGCCGGCCCGGCGCTCTCCTGCTCGGTGCCGAGCGCGGCGGTCAGCGGCGAGGTGTCCTTGGCCGCACCGGGCCCGGCGGTGGAGGAGGTGGAGCCCGCGCCGGCCGAGCAGGACGTCGCCAGCAGGGCGGTCGCGACGACGGCGAGTGACGGTTTGATCCAGCGCATGGCGAAATCTCTCCTTGGCCCGGGAGCTCCGGGGTCGGGTCGGGTGAACTGCGGAAGGTGAAAGCCGAAAGGTGAAAGCCGAAAGGTGGGAGACGGGAGGCGGGCGGCCTCAGCACGCGGCGCGCGGGTCCAGGGCGTCCCGGACGGCGTCGCCGAGCAGGTTGAAGGCGAGCACGAACAGCAGCAGCGCGAGGCCGGGGAAGAACATGTACGTCGGGTCGGCCTGGAAGACCTCGGAGCCGCGGGAGATCATCCGGCCCCAGTCCGGGACCGGCTCGTTGACGCCCACGCCGAGGAAGGACAGCACCGCCTCGGAGGCGACGAAGGTCGGCACCGCCATGGTGGCGTGCACCAGCAGCTGCGCCCGGACATTCGGCAGGAGTTCACGGAAAACGATGTGGAATCCGCTCGCGCCCATCGCCCGGGCGGACTGCACGAAATCCCTTTCCCGGAGCGAGCGGACGGTGGCCCGCAGGGAAAGCGCGAGCGGAATCCAGCCGAACGCGGAGAAGACCAGGACGAGCACCAGGAACTGCATCCAGGCCGGTTCCGCGGTGCCCGGGTCGACCAGCCGGGACTGGATCACCGGGCTGAGCGCGAGCAGCAGGAGCAGCGTCGGAAAGGCCAGCAGGACGTTCGACAGGAAGCCGAAGAGCCGGTCGGTGATCCCGCCGAGGTAGCCCACCGCGACCCCGGCCAGCACCCCGAGGGTGGTGGTCACGGCGGCCGAGAGGAAGGCGATCAGCAGCGAGGTGCGGATGCCGTACAGCAGCTGGGTGAACACGTCCCGCCCGAGGCCGGGCTCCAGGCCGAACCAGAACTCCCCGGAGATGCCGCCGTTCGGCGCGATCGGCAGACCGCCGTCGCTGAGCAGACCGGGCGTGTTCTGGCCGTAGTGCTCGGTGGGGTTCTTGCCGTACAGCGCGGCGATCAGCGGGGCCGCCAGGGCGAGCAGCAGGAAGAACACCACGACGCCGAGCGCGACGGCCCCGGTGCGGTCGCGGCAGACGCGGCGCAGCAGGCTCTTCGGGGCGGGCACCGGCGACGGCGCCGGGGCGTCCGGTGCTGCGACTTGTTCGACCACTGCCATGAGAGGCGTACTCCCCGAATTCTGTGCCGCCCCGTGGGTGAGGGTGCGTCGACGTGCATTTACGGCCGGCCGTTCCCGGGGGTTTCCCGGAAGGCCGACGGGCGTCATCAGATCGGATGCCGAGGAGTTTCCGCAAATCATTCCGAAGGCCCCCGCGGAGTGGTTCGGGTGCTTTGTTTCGGGCATCGTGACGGCTTCATTCCGCCGCAATACTCCTGTAGCAGTAGAACGGACATATCGGGGCGAAGGGAGTGTCATGTCCGCCGCCGTCCCGCATGGTGAGATCTCCACCACAGGCCGCCCGGCATTGGTACGATTCCGGCGGGCCGCGACTGGCGCGCACGGATGGAATCGACCATCGGGAAGCGGCCCCGTGCCGATTCACGACGCAGTTGCCGAGCGCCTGGGCCTCCCGACCTCCGCACCAGGAGACCGCCATGGCCCCGCAGCCGCACACGGCCGCCACCCCCGCCGCCAACACCGCCTTCCGCTCCGCCCTCGACGTGGTCCGCGAGGTCGAGCCGCGGATCGCCGCCGCCATCGGCCAGGAGATCGACGACCAGCGCGCCTCCCTCAAGCTCATCGCCAGCGAGAACTACGCCTCCCCGGCCGTGCTGCTCGCCATGGGCAACTGGCTCAGCGACAAGTACGCCGAGGGCACCGCCGGCCGCCGCTTCTACGCCGGCTGCCGCAACGTCGACACCGTCGAGACCATCGCCGCCGAGCACGCCCGCGCCCTGTTCGGCGCCGACCACGCCTACGTCCAGCCGCACTCCGGCATCGACGCCAACCTCACCGCCTTCTGGGCCGTCCTCTCCCAGCGCGTCGAGAGCCCCGCCCTGGAGCGCGCCAAGGTCCGCAACGTCAACGACCTCACCGAGCAGGACTGGGCGCGGCTGCGCCAGGAGCTGGGCAACCAGCGGATGCTCGGCATGTCCCTGGACACCGGCGGCCACCTCACCCACGGCTTCCGCCCCAACATCTCCGGCAAGATGTTCGACCAGCGCAGCTACGGCACCGACCCGGCCACCGGCCTGATCGACTACGCCGAGCTGCGCGCCACCGCCCGCGAGTTCCGCCCGCTGATCCTGGTGGCCGGCTACTCCGCCTACCCGCGGCTGGTGGACTTCGCCAAGATGCGCGAGATCGCCGACGAGGTCGGCGCCACCCTGATGGTCGACATGGCGCACTTCGCCGGCCTGGTCGCGGGCAAGGTGCTGACCGGCGACTTCGACCCGGTGCCGCACGCCGACATCGTCACCACGACCACCCACAAGTCGCTGCGCGGCCCGCGCGGCGGCGCGGTGCTCTGCACCTCCGAGCTCGCCGAGCACGTCGACCGCGGCTGCCCGCTGGTGCTCGGCGGCCCGCTCTCGCACGTCATGGCCGCCAAGGCGGTCGCCTTCGCGGAGGCCCGCCGCCCCGAGTTCCGCGACTACGCCCGGCAGGTCGTCGACAACGCGCAGGCGCTCGCCGAGGGCCTGCTGCGCCGCGGCGGCACTCTCGTCACCGGCGGCACCGACAACCACCTGGTGCTCGCCGACGTCTCCGGGTACGGCCTGACCGGCCGCCAGGCCGAGGCCGCGCTGCTCGACTCCGGCGTCGTCACCAACCGCAACTCCGTCCCGCAGGACCCGAACGGCGCCTGGTACACCTCCGGCGTGCGGATCGGCACCCCGGCGCTCACCACCCGCGGCCTCGGCACCGCCGAGATGGACGAGATCGCCGCCCTCATCGACACCGTGCTGCGCGCCACCGCCCCGGCGGCCACCGCCTCCGGCGCCCCGTCCAAGGCCCAGTACACCCTGGACCCGGCGGTCGCCGAGGGCGTCGCCAAGCGCGCCGCCGACCTGCTCGCCGGCTTCCCGCTCTACCCGGGCGTCGACCTGGTCTGACGCGCCGCGTCCCGCCGTCGTTCCTCCGCCGTCCTCCCCGTTCCGCCGCCCGTTCCGCCGCCCGGTCGGATCGCTCCGGTCGGGCGGCGGGGTCGGGCGACGGCGGGGCCGGGCGGCTGGGCGGGCCGGGCCGGTACTGCACCCCTGGTGCCGCCGGTACTACTGGTGGTGCCGCTAGTACTGCAGCGACTTGGGCTGCAGGAACTCCTCCAGGCCGTGCCGACCCAGCTCGCGGCCGAGGCCGGAGTTCTTGTAACCGCCGAACGGTGCCAGGGGGTTGAAGCGCCCGCCGTTGAGGTCGATCTGCCCGGCGTCCAGCCGGTGGGCGAAGCGGGCGGCGGCGTCGGTGTCGGCCGCCCAGACCCCGGCGGCCAGGCCGTACTCGGTGGCGTTGGCCAGCTCGGCGGCGTGGTCCTCGTCCTCGTACGCCAGGACGGCCAGCACCGGCCCGAACACCTCCTCCCGGGCCACCGCCATGTCGGGGGTGACGTCGGCGAGCACGGTCGGGCGGACGTAGAAGCCGGTGGCGAGGCCGTCCGGGGCCTCGGTGCCGCCGGTCACCAGGCGCGCGCCCTCGGCGAGCGCGCCGTTGATGTGCTCGCGCACCCGCTCGCGCTGGCGGGCGTTGACCAGCGGGCCGATCCGGGTCGCCGGGTCCGCCGGATCGCCCGGGACGTACTTGGCGGCCGCCTTCGCGGCGAGCTCCACCGCCTCGTCGTACTGGTCGCGGTGGACCAGCAGCCTGGTCCAGGCGCTGCAGGTCTGGCCGGCGTTGGTGAACACGTTGGCGACGTTGACGTTCACCGCGCGCGCCAGGTCGGCGCCCGGCAGCACCACGTTGGCGGACTTGCCGCCCAGCTCCAGCGACACCCGCTTGATGTCGCGCCCGGCGGTCTCGGCCACGGTCCGCCCGACCGCCGTCGAACCGGTGAACGACACCACGTCCACGTCCGGGTGGGCGGCCAGTGCCGCGCCCGCCTCCGCGCCGGTCCCGGTCACCAGGTTGAACACCCCGGCGGGGAAGCCCGCCGCGTCGACCAGCCGGGCGAACAGCCGGGCCACCAGCGGGGTGTCCTCGGCCGGTTTGAGGACCACCGGACAGCCGGCCGCCAGCGCGGGCACCACCTTGGCGGTGATCTGGTGCAGCGGGTAGTTCCACGGCGTGATCGCCGCGACCACCCCGGCGGGCTCGGCGTGCACCACCGAGTTGCCGATCCGCTCCTCGAACGGGTACCCGGCCAGCAGCTCCAGGTACGACTCGGTGATCGTCAGCGGCAGCGTGGCCTGCACGGCGGTGGCGAAGGCGATCGGCGCGCCCAGCTCGGCCGACACGGTGGCGGCGATCTCCTCCTGGTGCGCGGCCAGGCCGTCCCGCAGCCGGGTCAGCGGCGCCAGCCGCTCGGCGGCGGTGGTCGCGCCCCAGCCGCGGGCCGCCCGGCGGGCCGCGGCGACGGCGGCGTCGACGTCCGCCGCGCCACCGGCCGGGACGGTGGCGAGCAGGCGCTCGGTCGCCGGGTCCAGTACCGGGATCGACCCCTGGTCGAGGGCGGGCCGCCAGGCGCCGTCGATGTACTGGTCCGTGTACTCGGCGTACCCCTCGGCCCGCTCCGTGTCGTCCGCCATGCGCTGCCCCTTCACGTGGAATCCGCTGCTCGCGGTGCCCTTGCGGCCCGTCGTAGGGCCGGCCCCGGACCAGTCATACGGTGCGCGCCCCGGGGGACGCAAGGCCCGACCCGCCCCGCGCGCCGACGTGCTACCGGGGCGCCGCCGGAGCGCCATCGGGGCGCGCACCGGCTCGTGTGCGCGGCGAGCCGCCCGACACCCAGGGCGGCGCGCCGCTCGTCCGCCGCCGCCACTGCCGCCACTGCCGCCACCGTGCGGCCCTCGGCGGCCATCCGGAGCAACGCGCCCAGGCCGGGCCCGTGGCCGCCGGCGGTCCTGCTCCCCGTCCTCCCCGTCCTCCCCGTCCGTCCGGCCGCCCCGGGCGGGCCGGCCGGACCACGGGAGGCGGCTCCGGACAGGTGAAGATCGTTTCCCGTGGCGACGGCAAACCGGCTGGTCCGGCGGCAGCGTCGACGGCCGTGTCGACGACCCGGCCGCCGTTCGGAGCAGCCCGCGGTCAAGTCCGCCCACAACCGTGCCGGGCGGCGACACTCTTCCCGCCGACTTTCACCGACTTCGCCCAAGTCCGCTCGGCGGCGCGTGGATTGCGGCGAACCCGGGCACTTCGGACTACCGTTGGCCGCAGGTCAGGTTCTGTTCACGTGCCCGCGGCGGCCCCCTGCCCCTCCCGGCCCGAAGATCCTGCCCATGGTCGTTCGTACCGACTTAGGAGCCGCCCCGTGACCGACGCCGCACTCAGTGCCGACCCTCAGCAGCCGGCGGAACCGGCGGTGCTCGACGACGTCCCCGGCTGGTTCTGGGAGCACGACCGCCACCTCTTCGACTGGTTCCTCGGCCGCCAGGAGAAGGCCGGCCTCTCCGGCGACCTCCTGGAGATGGGCGCCTACCTGGGCCGCAGCGCGATCGTCATCGGGGAGCACCTCCAGGCGGGTGAGACCTTCACGGTCTGCGACCTCTTCGACTCGGACGCCCCGGACGACGACAACGCCGCCGAGATGGACATGTCCTACCGCAGGACGCTGACCCGCACCGCCTTCGAGACCAACTACCTCGCCTTCCACGACCGGCTGCCGGAGATCGTCCAGGACTCCACCGAGGTCCTGGCCGGCGACCGCATCCCGCCCGGCGCCTTCCGGTTCATCCACATCGACGCCTCGCACCTCTTCGAGCACGTGGCCGGCGACCTCCAGGTGGCCCGCACCGCGCTCGCCCCGGAGGGCGTCGTGGTCCTGGACGACTACCGCTCCGCCCACACCCCGGGCGTCGCCGCCGCCACCTGGGAGGCGGTGTTCGCCCACGGCCTGCGGCCCATCGTGCTCACCGACACCAAGTTCTACGCCACCTGGGGCGACCCGGAACCCGCCCAGCTCGACCTGCTGGCCCGCCGCGGCACCCTGCCGCACTGCGACATGACCAACGAGATGATCGCCGACCACCGGGTCGTCCGGATCGGCGGCAGCGCCGAGGGGACCGAACCGTTCCGGGTCTCCCGCCACCACGCCCGGCTGACCGTCGAAGCCGAACGCCGCGACCTCGCCCGGGCCGCCGAGGAATCCCTGCGCGGCGCGGAGCGCGAGCGCGACGAGGCCCTCCGCGACCTCGCCGCCCGCCGCGCCCGCGCCGCCGAGCACCGCCGCCCGGCCAACGTCGCCAAACGCGCGGTCCGCGACCTCCTCCCACCCGTCCTCACCTCCGCCCTCCGCCGAGCCCGCCGCGGCTGACGGCCCCGGCACCGCCGCGGCGGGCTCTCCGTGGTGTTGGTGGGCGTCGGGTTGTCCGGGCCCGCTGCCCCGGTGGGACAGCGGGCCCGGTACTACCCCCTGCCAGTGCCTCAAGGGCGCTGGCAGGGTGAGCCGGAAACTGGCCAGGCGTCAGGTGCGGCTTCAGGGCCTGGACGAGGTCGCCCAGGGGAGTGCCGCCCAGGTCGTCCGGCTCGTCGTACTCCTGGGCCACCCGCGTCCAGCCGTCCCAGTTGTCGCCGACCAGCACCTCGTGGTCGGTCTTCTTCCGGGCCGTCTTCAGGGTGTTGTGGGCGGCCCGGTAGAGGTAGCCGGCCGGGTTGGTCATGGGAGGCAGACGGCCTTCGAAGGCCATGGTGACCATCGTGGCCAGTGCCTCGCAGACCGCGTCCTCGGCGTCCTGCTGTGATGGACTGTCAGTTCAATTCGCGGGCCCTTCACTTGAGCCATGCGTCGGTGCCCCGCAACGTGCCCCGAACCTTCCGGCCGAGGTCTGACCCAGGCCCGCCATCGGCGCCGATGGCGGGCCTGGGCGACCAGTCCACCGGGCCGTTCGGATCGGTCGCCTCCTGGACCTTCTCGACCGTCTTGGGGGTCGTGACGGCACCAGCCTCGGGTGGTGCCGTCGTGTGGGGTGCTGTCGGTTGTGGCCCTGTCCCGACTGCTGTTGTCTCCAGCGCCAGCCCGGTCCGGCACAGCTGATGGCCTACCGGGCTGTGCCCGGCCCAGCTCGGCGGGTCGTTGCAGAGGGTGGCCGACCCGGCTGCGCCCGCTCACTGCGCCGCGGACTCTCCGCTGTCGAGGTGCGAGGTCGGCGGGCCCCGGCGCTGTGGTCGTGCCGGTCGCTGCCGACCGTTTCGGGAGCATCGAAAGCGGTACTGCTGAGGGTCGGAAGAATGCGCTTTTCCGACCCCTCCCGCCGGGCCGAGGATGGCAGGCGAACCAGCCCGCCGGGAGGAATCCGTGTCGTCTGTCTCGCCCGCCGCCCAGTCGCCCGCCGACGCCCGTCCCGTGGCCGAGCCGCCCGTCGGCGCGGGGTTGCTGCCGCTCACCGCCGAGGCGGGCCCCGGGGGGCTCGCCGTCGGCGGGGTGCCGCTGACGGAGCTCGCCCGCCGGTTCGGCACTCCGCTCTTCGTCTACGACGAGGAGCACCTTCGCCGCCGCTGCCGGGAGGCCGTCGCCGCCTTCGGCCCGGGCAACGTCGCCTACGCCTCGAAGGCGTTCCTCTGCACCGCGATGGCCCGGCTCGCCGCGGAGGAGGGCCTGCTGCTCGACGTCGCCTCCGGCGGCGAGCTGCGCACCGCCCTGCACGCCGGGGTCTCCCCGGAGCGGATCGTGCTGCACGGCAACAACAAGAGCGAGGCCGAACTGCGGACCGCGCTCACCGTCGGGCTGCGGCACGTCGTGGTCGACAGCTTCGACGAGCTGGACCGGATCGAGCGACTGGTCGCGGAGGAGGGCCTGCCGCCGGCCCGGGTCCAGCTGCGGGTGGCGCCGGGGGTGGCGGCGGGCGCCCATGAGGCGATCCGCACCGGCGGGCACGACTCCAAGTTCGGCTTCGGCCTGGCCGACGGCGCCGCCGAGGCCGCCGTCCGGCGGGCCGCCGCGTCGTCGGCCGTCCGGCTGGAGGGCGTGCACGCGCACGTCGGCTCACAGGTGCTGGACCCGGCCGAACTCGCCGACGGCGCCGCCGCCGTGGCGCGGTTCGCGGTGGACTCCGGGGTGGCCCGGCTGACGGTGGGCGGCGGACTCGGCGTGGCGTACCTGGCGGGCCAGAGCGCGCCGTCCTTCGCGGTGTGGGCCGAGCGGGTCCGGGCGGCCGTCCGCGGGGCCGGCTGGGCCGGGGAGTTCGGCGTCGAGCCGGGGCGTTCGATCACCGCCAGAGCCGGGCTGACCCTCTACCGGGTGGGCACGGTCAAGCGGATCGCCGGCGTCCGGACGTACGTGAGCGTCGACGGCGGGATGAGCGACAACCTCCGTCCCGCCCTGTACGGCGCGCGCTACGAGGCGTTCCTGCCGCGCTGCCCGCAGGAACCCCGACCGCTGCGCGCCCGCCTGGTCGGCAAGCACTGCGAGAGCGGGGACGTCATCATCGACGACGCCGCCCTCCCGGCCGACCTGCGGATCGGCGACGTGCTCGCCACCCCGGTCACCGGTGCGTACGGGTACGCGATGGCGTCGAACTACAACAAGCTGCCGCGTCCGGCCGTGGTCTTCGTCCGGGACGGCGACGCCCGGGTGGTGGTGCGCCGGGAGACCGAGGAGGACCTGCTCCGACTGGACGTCGGCCCCGACGCCGACGGGTCGGCCGAAGCGCTCGGACGGGTCCCGGGCGCCTGGCGCCAGACCGCCGACGCGTGACTGTCGACCGCTGAGCGCTGAGCGCTGAGCCCGCCGAATATGTAGACCGGTCTACCTCCTGCGCCTCCCCCTGAGCAAATAGGTAGACCGGTCTACTTCTTTCCCGCACTGAATATGCAGACCGGTCTACTGAATCGAGAAGAACCGACCGACCGGTCTACAGAGTCGTCCTCCGTCCCTGACCAGCCACGATGACCTACCCTGGCCCGATGCTGAACAGCGCCCGTCTGCTCGTCCTGTTGGAGATCGCCCGCCGCGGCACCATCGTGGCCGCGGCGCAGGCGCTGCACCTGAGCCCGTCCGCCGTCTCCCACCAGCTCGCCCGCCTGGAACAGGAACTGGGCGTCGCCCTGGTCGAGCGTCAGCCCCAGTCCCTGCGGCTGACCCCGGCGGGCGTCCGGCTGGCCGAGCACGCCCAGGCGATCGCCGACCTCATGGCCGTCGCCCAGGACGACCTGCGCGCCCACTCCGAGGGCACCGCGGGCGTGCTGCGCCTGGGCTTCTTCGCCTCGGCCGGCCTCGACCTGCTGCCCCGCGCGCTCACCGCCTTCTCGGCCCGGCACCCGCAGGTCGAACTGGAGCTCATCATGGGCCAGCCCCACGAACTGCTCCCCGACCTCGAAGCCGGCCGCCTGGACGCCGCGGTGGTCTTCGAGCACCCGCTCGACCCGTGGATCCGGCAGGCCGGCCGCCAGGGCGTGGCCGAGGTCGAACTCTACTTCGACGAGCCGCAGTTGGTGATCGTTCCGCTGCGCCATCGGCTCGGTCGGCGCACGCTGGTCCGGCTCGCCGAACTCGACGGTGAGAGCTGGATCGGCACCCACGGCGGTTCCACCGGCGAACCGGTGCTGGAACGCGCCTGTGCCGCCGAGGGGTTCCGTCCCCGGGTGCGCTGCCGCAGCGACCACTACCAGGTGACGATCAACCTCGCCCGGGCCGGTATGGGCGTCGCCCTGATCCCGGCCCTCGGCCTGGCCGACAGCGCCGGTGTCCACGTCTGCCGTCTGGACCACCCGCAGCTGCACCGCCGGATCGGCGTGGCCACCCGGGCCACCAACCGCAACCCCGCCGTCCGCGCCTTCCTCACCGAACTGCGGGCGGCCGCCGGGGAGGTCCGGTCCCTGCTCGAACTGCAGTGGTCCTGACCTCCCCGGCGGCCGCCCGCCGCTCACCCTCCGACGCCCGCTCACCCTCCGACGCCCGCTCAGCCGCCCGACTGCCGCAGTAGCGCGCACGTGGCCGGCTCGCCGCGCAGCGCGCCCGTCGCGAGCGCTCGCCCGACCTCGCGGATGGCGTGCACCGCCGCCCGCTCCGTGCTCGGCCCGAGTGCCACGTCCCAGTGCGCGATCACCGCGTACGCCACCCGCCGGGTGCCGATCAGCACCCCCGCGTCGGCCCGCACCCCGGTGTCGGTCCCGGTCTTGTTGGCGACCAGTAGTCCGCCGGGCAGCGGATCGGGGAAGCACTCCGCGTACGGGTCGTGCTGGACGAGCGCCGGGACCAGCCCGTGGTCGGTGTTGGAACGCATCCACTCCAGCAGCCGCGCCGACGCGCCGGGCGTGACCAGGTCGCCCCGGACGGCCAGCGCGACCAGCCGCGCGAGGTCCCGGGCCGTCCCGGTGGCGAACACCGGCGGCACACCGGGCCCGCGGACGTCCCGGACCCGGTCGTGCAGGGTGAGCCGCTCCAGCCCGAGCTGCCGGGCGAGCCGCTCGGTGGCGGGCAGGCCGACCGTGCGCAGCAGCGCGTTGGTGGCGGTGTTGTCGCTGACCGAGGCGGTCAGCCAGGCCAGGTCCTCGACCGTCCAGCCGCACGCGCCCCCGCGCGCGAGCCGCCGCAGCAGCCCGGTGCCCCCGGCCACGTCCTCGTCCTCGATCGGCACCACCGCGTCCGCCCGCAGCTCCCCGGCGTCCAGCCGCCGCGCGACCTCGGCGAGCAGCAGCAGCTTGGACGCGCTGGCGACCGGCAGCACCACCGTGTCGTCCACCCCGACCGCACTCCCACCGGCCCCGTCGACCCCGTCGACCCCGTCGGCCCTCGCGCCCCCGCCCGTGCCTTCGCGGGCGAGCGCCCCAGCCCCAGCCCCGGCCTCAGCTCCCGCCCCCGTCCCAGTCCCCGCCTCAGCCTCGGCCTCCGCGTCCACATCCACCGCCGCGACCGCCAGGGTCAACGGCAGTGCGGCCGCCGACCGTGCGGCGGCCGCCACCTGCGCCAGGATCATCGGACCCGTACCACCTCTCCGGCCCGGGCACCCGTGGGCCGCCCGTCGCGCACCGCGACCTGCCCGGCGACCACCACGGCCGCCACCCCCCGCGGCGGCAGCAGCGGCCGCTCGAAGGTGGCCGCGTCCAGGACGGCGCCCGGGTCCAGGACCACCAGGTCCGCCACCGCGCCGTCGCGGACCACCCCGCGCCCGGCGAGCCGGAAGCGCGCCGCCGGCAGCCCGGTCATCTTGTGCACCGCGCTCTCCAGCGGCAGCAGCCCCTCGTCCCGGCCGTAGTGGCCGAGGACCCGGGCGAAGCTGCCCGCCCAGCGCGGGTGCGGCCGCCCGGGCTTGGGCACACCGTCCGAGCCGATCATCGACAGCGGACTGGCCAGCACCCGGCGGACGTCGTCCTCGCGCATCGAGTGGCTGATGATGGTCACCTCTCCCTGCGAGTCGAGTAGTAGGTCGCACACGTAGTCGACCGGGTCGGCGCCGCTCGCGGCGGCCAGGTCGGCGATCCGGTGGCCCTCCGCCGCGCGGCGGGCCGGGGCGGCGGCGACCGCGATGAGGTCCCAGCCGCCGTTGCCGACGGTGTTCTCCCAGCCGTCGACGCCGCCCGCGATGTCCGCCCGGATCCGCGCGCGCACCTCCGGGCGGCGCAGCCGCTCCAGCAGCGCACCGACCCCGCCCTCACTGGTCCACGGCGGCAGCATCGCGTGCAGCACCGTACTGCCCGCGGTGTAGGGGTACACGTCGCACAGCACGTCGAGGCCGTCCGCCCGGGCCTGTTCGAGCCGGGGGAGGGTCCGCAGGGTGGCGCCCCAGGCGTGCCGGCCGGCCGTCTTGTGGTGGGAGACCTGGAGCGGTGCGCCGGAGCGTTCGGCGATCTCCAGCGCCTCCTCCAGGGCCTTCTCCACCTGGGACATCTCGTCCCGCAGATGGGTGACGTACGGCTTGCCGTGCCGGGCCGCGACGCGGGCGAGCGCGACGATCTCGTCGGTGTCGGCGTACGTGCCGGGCGGGTAGATCAGACCGGTGGAGAACCCGGCCGCGCCCTGGGTGAGGGCGCGGTCGAGCAGTTCGCACATCGCGGCCAGCTCGTCCGGGCGGGGCGGGCGGTCGGCGAAGCCCATCACCCCGGCCCGCAGCGTGCCGTGGCCGACCAGCGAGGCGAGGTGGTTGCGGCGCAGCTCGGGCCGCTGGGCGGCGGCGAAGGCGGTGAAGTCCTCGGCCGGGCGGACCGGGCCGATGCCGAAGGTGACCCGCAGGTGCTCGGCCAGCTCCGGCAGCCGCTCGGGCAGGCAGGGGAAGAGGCTGCTGCCGCAGTTTCCGCTGATCTCGGTGGTCACGCCCTGGAGGAGCGGGGCGAGCCGCAGCTCCTCCAGGGCGTCCCACGCGGTGTCCGCGTCGTCGACACCCGCGCCCGCACCACCCGCACCAGTCGCACCACCCGCACCACCCGCGCGACCCGGACCGCCGACGGCGGCCAGCGCGTCCGAGTGCGTGTGCACGTCGATGAACCCGGGGGTGACGACCAGCCCGGTCGCGTCGATGACCGGCACCGAACGACCGGCGGCGTCACCCGCCCCGCCCGCACCCGCCCCGCCCACGTCCGCGCCGGGCGGCAGCACGGTGACCCGCCCGCCCGCCACCGCGAGGTCGGCGGGCCGCGCCGGCGCCCCGGTGCCGTCCACCAGCAGTCCGCCGCGCACCAGGAGTTCCACGGCCGCCATCACAGCACCGTCGCCAGGAAGGCCCGGGTGCGCTCGTGGCGCGGGGCGGTGAACACCTCGTCCGGGTGCCCGGCCTCGACGACCGCGCCCTGGTCCATGAAGACGACCCGGTCGGCGACCTCGCGCGCGAACCCCATCTCATGGGTGACGACGATCATCGTCATCCCGCTGCGGGCGAGGTCGCGCATCACGCCCAGCACCTCCCCGACGAGCTCGGGGTCGAGCGCCGACGTGGGCTCGTCGAAGAGCATCAGGGTCGGCTCCATGGCCAGTGCCCGGGCGATCGCCACCCGCTGCTGCTGGCCGCCGGAGAGCTGGCCGGGGTAGTGGTCGGCGCGGTCGGCGAGGCCGACCCGGTTCAGCAGCTCGCGGGCCTGCCGCTCGGCCTCGGCCCGGCCGCGGCCCTGGACGGCGACCGGTCCCTCCATCACGTTCTGCACCGCCGTGCGGTGCGGGAACAGGTGGAACCGCTGGAACACCATGCCGATCCGCTCGCGCTGGCGCTGGATGTCCTTGGGCCGCCGCTCGCGCACCGTGGTGCCGCCGGAGCCGGCCGGCTCGTAGCCGATCAGCTCGCCGTTGACGGCGATCCGCCCGGCGTCGACCTTCTCCAGGTGGTTGAAGCAGCGCAGCAGGGTGGACTTGCCCGAGCCCGAGGGCCCGATCACGCAGAGCACCTCCCCGCTCCGCACCTCCAGGTCGATCCCGCGCAGTACCTCCAGCTCGCCGAATCGTTTCCGCACGCCGCGCGCCGAGAGGATCACCTCGTCCGTCGCCACCGTCACTTCCCCGCCCCCTTCTTCGTCACGTCCGTCTTCCCCACGTCGGTCTTCCTCACGTCCGCCCTCCGCGTGCCGGGCCGCAGGTTCCGCAGCACCCGCTGCCCCAGCGCCGGGCGCGCCGTCTGCGCCCCGGGACTGAACCTCCGCTCCACGGCGTGCTGCGCGACGCTCGCGATGGTGGTCAGCACCAGGTACCAGATCGACGCCACCACCAGCAGCGCGATGACCTCGAAGTTCGCCAGGTACAGGTGCTGCGAGACCGTCATCAGGTCGGCGCCCGCGATCACCGAGACCAGCGAGGTGGTCTTCAGCATCGAGATGAACTGGTTCCCGAACGGCGGGATGATCACCCGCATCGCCTGCGGCAGGACCACCCGGACGAGGATCTTCCGGTTGGACATGCCCAGCGCCGCCGCGGCCTCCCGCTGCCCGGGGTCGACGCTCTGGATGCCGGCCCGGACGATCTCCGACATGTAGGCGCCCTCGTTGATCGACAGGCCCAGCAGCGCCGCGACGAACCCGGTGATCAGGGCGTTCGTCTGCCAGGTGACCAGCTTCGGCCCGTCGAACGGGATCCCGATGCCGATCTCCGGGAAGAGCAGCGCGAGGTTGAACCAGAAGATCAGCTGCACCAGCAGCGGCGTCCCGCGGAAGAACCAGGTGTACGCGCCGGCCGTGGTCCGCAGCACCGGGCTGTCCGACAGCTGCATCACCGCCGCCAGCACACCGATCACGATGCCGGCCACCTGGGAGATGAGGGTCAGCTGGACGGTGACCCACAGGCCCTCCAGGACCACCCCGTCGAACTGGTACTTCGCGATGACGTCCCAGTGCAGATTGGGGTTGACGATGATCGTGTACGCCAGCCAGACGGCCGCGAACGCCGCCACCAGCACGGCCACCCACCGCCCGGGCCGGGGCCGCCCGGTGACCCGCAGCGACAGGTCCTCCTCCGCGGGCGCCACCGGCGCGGCCTTCGTCACGACACCCGCTCCCGCGCCGGCCGCGCCCCCGGCACCGCCCCCCGCGCCGTCGCCCGCTCTCATACCGTCGCCCGCCACCGCACTCACTGCCCGACCGTGTTGACGGTGGCCTTGGTGACGGCGCTGCCGGCGACCTCGTACCGGTCCAGCACCGTGCGGTACTCACCCGAGTCGATCAGCTCCTGGAGCGCCCGCTGCACCGCGTCGCGCAGCCCGCTCTCCTTCTTCGCCACCGCGATGCCCCACGGCGCCGTCCCGTACTGCTCGGGCAGCACCTGGTACGCGGTGTTCTTCTGGGCGAACATCTGCGCCACCGGGTAGTCCACGATGGTGGCGACGGCCCGCCCGCTGTCCAGCTGCAGCAGTCCGGTGGGCGCGTCCTCGCTCTGCGAGATGGTCATCTTCTCGGCGCACTCGGTGTTCTGCCGCTCGCCGATCTCCAGGTTGGAGCTGCCCTTGGCCAGCACCACCTGCTTGCCGCAGAGGTCCTTCAGGGACTTGATGCCCTGCGGGTTGTCCTTGGTGGTCATGACGACCCCGCCGGTGCGGAAGTAGTCGACGAAGTCGACGGCCTGGCGGCGCTGCTCGCTGTCGGTCATCGAGGACATCACCAGGTCGAACCGGCCGGCCTGGAGGCCCGGGATCAGCCCGTCGAACGAGGCGTTGGTCATCTCCAGCTTCAGCCCGAGCTTCGCCGCGACCGCCGCGGCGAGGTCCGGGTCGACACCGGTCAGCTCGGTGGTGCCGGGCTTGTACATCTCCATCGGCGGGTACCCGACGGCGGTCGCCACTCTCAGCACGCCGGCCTGCTTGTACTTGCCGGGCAGCAGCTCGGCCGAGCTCTTCCCGGCGGTGTCGCCGGCCCCGGCGGCCGCACCCGGCGCGGCGGCGGAGCCCTGGTCGGAACGCCCGCAGGCGGTGGCGGCCAGGGCCACCAGCGCCAGCGCGGCCAGACAACGCAGAGGACGGGGGCGGTTCATCGGCATCTCCCTCAGGCGGTGACGGTCCGCCGATGCTGGCAGCCGCCCCCGGCTGAATGGAAGATGATGAAACTATTGCCCCCTGACCAACGAAAAACGTACGCCTCCCCCCCCCGTCCGCACATGTGAAAGCGCCGACCGGACATCGCCCGGTCGGCGCTTTCACGAGGTGCGGCGGGCCTCAGACCCGGGAGGGTGCTCCGCTCTCCGGGGCGCGGGGGGCCGGGTCGGTGGCGGCGTCGGCTTCCAGCAGCTCGCGCTTGACGGCGGCCAGGCTGGGGTTGGCCCAGGCGCTGCGGACGCCCCAGGCGTAGAAGGCCAGGCCGATCGCGGCGACGACGAGGAGGTCCCAGCCCTCCGGCAGGTAGCCCCGGCCGCCGAAGTCGGCGGAGCCGGCCCAGGAGACGGCGGCCATCACGAAGAGGTAGGCGATCATCCAGGCACCCGCCTTGAGGTGCGGCTTCAGCTCGGTGAACGGCTTGCGCAGCTCGTACCAGGCCCAGATCGGCAGGCCGGCGGCCATCAGCAGGATGACCTTGCCGGTGAGCGGCCAGCGGGCCCAGTACAGCACCAGCGAGCCGAAGACCATGGCGACCGGGGCGATCACCGGCATCGCGCGCAGCCGGACCGGGCGCGGCAGCTCGGGGGCCAGGCGGCGCAGCGCCATCACGGCGACCGGGCCGGTGATGTAGGAGATCACGGTGGCCACCGAGACGATCTCGGCGAGCGAGCCCCAGCCGCGGAAGACCGCGAGGAAGCCGAAGGCGACGACCAGGTTGAGCACCAGCGCCGGACGCGGGATGCCGGTCCTGCGGTCGACCCTGCCGAAGACGGAGGGCAGGTGGCCGTTCTCCTGGACGCCGTGGATCATCCGGGAGGTGGTGGCGGCGTAGATCATGCCGGTGCCGCTGGGGGAGACGAAGGCGTCCGCGTACAGCAGCAGCGCGAGCCAGTTCAGGCCCCAGGCGATGGCCAGGTCGGCGAGCGGCGAGGTGTAGCCGAGGCCGCCCCAGCCGTTGGCCAGGTCGGCGGTCGGGACGGCGCCGAGGAAGGCGATCTGCAGCGCGACGTAGATCACCAGGGCGATCAGGATCGAGCCGATCACCGCCTTGGGCAGCGACTTGCCGGGGTCGCGGGCCTCGCCGGCCAGGTTGAGCGGGGACTGGAAGCCGTTGAACGCCCAGACGATGCCGGAGACGGCCACCGCCGTGAACACCGCGCTCCAGCCGTTCGGCGCGAAGCCGCCGTGGTCGGTGAAGTGCTTGGTGTCGAAGTGCGAGAGCAGCAGCGCCCCGGCGGTGAGCGAGGGCACCACGATCTTGAACACGGTGATCGCCGTGTTGGTCTTGGCGAACAGGGTGATCGCGAACCAGTTCAACGCGAAGTAGACCAACAGCAGCACGCTGGCCAGCGCCACCCCGCTGACCGACAGCTCCTGCCCGTCGTACAGGCCCTTGGCCCAGCCGAAGTCCCAGGAGCTCATGTACTGCACCGAGGCGGTCGCCTCACCGGGGATGACCGACACGATGGCGATCCAGTTGGCCCAGGCGGCCAGGTACCCGGCCAGCGAGCCGTGCGAGTACTGCCCGTACCGGACCATGCCGCCGGCCTTGGGGAACATCGACCCCAGCTCGCTGTAGGTGAGCGCGATGGTCAGGGCCACCGCGGCCCCGATCACCCAGGCGACGATCGAGGCCGGCCCGGCCAGCCGCGCCGCCCGCTCGGCCCCGAAGAGCCAGCCGGACCCGATGATCGACCCCAGCCCGACCGCGGTGAGGCTGATGGTGCCGAGCGAGCGGCGGTAGTGCTGGTGTGATGCCGTCGTCGACTCGGGTTCACTCACCGTATCGGTCCTCTGTCTCGTCGTGTCATTTGGTTTTCCGGACAAACGGAGACAGCCTAAACGGCGAAATCGGGCGAAACCTCTGATCAGCCTCAAATGCGAGCGAAAACACCTGATCGTTGTCATCTCGTGCTCGAACCATCACGCCATTGGCGGTATGTCGCACAGGCGTGACGCAGGGGCCGCGAGCGGCTGCCGGGAGGGCCGATGGGGCCGATGGGGCCGAGGAAAGGGTGCGGAAATGAAAAAATTCCCCGCGGAAACTCTTTCGAGTTCCCACGGGGAATCCGTGGTGTCCGAGGGGGGACTTGAACCCCCACGCCCGATAAAGGGCACTAGCACCTCAAGCTAGCGCGTCTGCCATTCCGCCACCCGGACGGGGTGTGTGCTTCGGGGGTTTTTCGTTCGCCCCCTCGGCGACAGAGAGAACATTACCAGGGTTTCGGCGTGCTTCTCACCTGCGTTTCCCCGGTGGGGATGGTGGGGTTCGGGGGGATGGGTCGCAGGTGTGCGCGAAGCGGTGGTTCGACGGCGGTAAACGGTCGAGTTGCGGACGGTGAACGGTCAGGAACGGGCGGGGGTGGTCCGACACGGGCAACTTGTCGACGGTGCCCCGGTCGCGGGGGCGGCTCTCCTAGCCTCTGTGCACCGAGGGCGCCATGAGCGGAACGCCTGATTCCCGGGGTCGCGGACGAAGGACGGCTGGACGTGGAGCGGATCAGCGAGGACGAGGCGGCGGCGCGGGGCGGCCCCGTCGAGGGGGTGTGGCGGTTCACCGTGCCGGCCGAGCAGGCCTCGGTGCCGCGCACCCGGCACGCGGTGCGCGACCGGCTGCTGGCCCAGGGGCTGGCGGAGATCCGCTACCAGGAGCTGGTGGACGACCTGCTGCTGATCGTCTCCGAGCTGGTCGGCAACGCGGTGACGCACGCCGCCGAGCTGTCGCCGGAGGTGACCACCGAGCTGGCCGTGCGGGGCGGCTGGGTACGGGTCTCCGTCGAGGACGGCGACCCGTACCGGCCGAAGGCGCTGGCGGCCGACACCGGGCGGACCGGCGGGCGCGGGCTGCTGCTGGTGAAGAGCGTCACGCTGCAGGCCGGCGGGGTGTGCGACGTGGAGAAGGCGGGGGAGGGCGGCAAGGTCATCTGGGCCTCGCTGCCGCTCCCCCAGGGGGGCCGGGGCTGACCGAACGGGGTCCGGCGGGCGGAGGGCCTACCAGGAGTTCCCGGCGATCTCGCGGATCCCCGGCAGGGCGGCCTCGAAGACGGTCCGGAACCACACCGAGAACGGCCGCTCCGCCTCCAGCGCGCGCAGCTCCTCGGCGGTCACGAAGGCGTAGTCGTCCACCTCCTCCGGGGCCGGCCGCACCGGCGCGGTGACCAGGCCCACGAACAGGTGGTTCCACTCCCGCTCGATCAGCCCGGACGCCTCGTCCGGCAGGTCGTAGCGGACCGTGCCCGCCTCGCAGAGCAGCGCCGGGGCGACGCCCAGCTCCTCCGCGGTCCGCCGGGCGGCGGCCACGAAGGGCGGCTCGTCGGGGTAGGGGTGGCCGCAGCAGGTGTTCGACCAGACGCCGGGGGAGTGGTACTTGCCGAGCGCCCGGCGCTGGAGCAGCATCCGGCCCTGGCGGTCGAAGAGGAACACCGAGAACGCCCGGTGCAGCCGGCCGGGCTGCTGGTGGGCCCAGAGCTTCTCCGCGGTGCCGATCGTCACGCCCTCGTCGTCGACCAGCTCCAGCAGGATCTCCCCCGGAGCGCCGGAGGGCCGCGCGCCGGCGTCCACGTCCGTCTCGACGTCCAGACCGGTGTCCACGCCGGTGTCCAGCCCGGCGCCGAGCGGGGCCGCGGAACCGGCGCCGGAGCCCGCGCCGGGGCCGCCCTCCGGGTCGAGGGGGGTCGGGTGGTCGGTCGGCAGGCTCTGGGGCATGAGGCCTCTTTCGGCAGCTTCGGGAGCACTTCGGGAGCACGGGGAGCAACCACGGCTCGCACCGGTGGCGTCGCGCCCCAGTCTGCCGTACGGGTGGCGCCGCGCAGAGGTCCCACGCACAACCGGGCGGGACGGGGGCGTCCGGAGGCCGGGGAAGAGCGCCGAACTAGCAATCATGTTCGGAATGTGTTCGATCCGTGTTCGACGCTCGGACCGCGTTCGGGCTGGTCGTCGTGGTCGCCTACCATCACATAGGACACCGCGGCCGCATCTCGCGGCCCCGGCGCGCCATCGCCGGTCACCCGGAGACTCCCGGTAGCCGCGCGCGGCCGCGCACCGCACGACGGATCAGGAGACCCGCATGATCGGCCTCGTTCTGGCAGCCGGCGCAGGCCGCCGACTGCGCCCGTACACCGACACCCTGCCCAAGGCGCTGGTGCCGGTCGACGGGGAGCGGACCGTGCTGGACCTCACCCTCGGCAACTTCGCCGAGGTCGGCCTGCGCGAGGCCGCGATCGTGGTCGGCTACCGCAAGGAGGCGGTGGAGGAGCGCAAGGACGCCCTGGAGCGGAAGTACGGCGTCAGGCTCACCCTGGTCGAGAACGACAAGGCCGAGGAGTGGAACAACGCCTACTCGCTCTGGTGCGCCCGCGACCTCTTCACCGAGGGCCTGCTGCTCGCCAACGGCGACACCGTCCACCCGGCCTCCGTCCAGCACACCATGCTGGACGCCAACGCCAGGCTGGCCGCCGAGGGCCGCGAGCCCGGCATCCTGCTCGCCCTCGACACCGTGAAGCGGCTCGCCGACGAGGAGATGAAGGTGGTCGTGCACCCGACCGCCGGCATGCGCCGCATCACCAAGCTGATGGACCCGGCCGAGGCCACCGGCGAGTACATCGGCGTCACCGTGATCAACCCGTCCGCCGCCGCCGACCTCGCCGACGCGCTGCGCGCCACCTACGAGCGCGACCCGCAGCTGTACTACGAGGACGGCTACCAGGAGATGGTCGACCGCGGCCTGCGGATCGACGTCCAGCCGATCGGCGAGGTCTCCTGGGTCGAGGTCGACAACCACGACGACCTGGCGAAGGCGCGGGAGATCGCGTGCCAGTACTGACCCGGCTGGTGCCCTCGCCGGTCTTCGTGGAGATCCGCCCGGGCGCGCTGGACGCGCTCGGCGGCATCCTCGCCGACCAGCGGCTGTCCGCCTCGGGCCGGATCGCGGTGGCGATCAGCAACGGCTCGGGCTCGGTGCTGCGCACCCGGCTGGAGCCGGCGCTGCCCGGCGCCGACTGGTACAGCGTCGAGGACGGCAGCCTCGACAGCGCGGTGCGGCTGGCGGACGACATCCGCGGCGGCGTGCACGGCGGCCACTACGACACCGTCGTCGCCCTGGGCGGCGGCAAGATCATCGACGCGGCCAAGTACGCCGCCGCGCGGATCGGCCTGCCGCTGGTCTCCGTCCCGACCAATCTGGCCCACGACGGCATCTGCTCGCCGGTCTCCACCCTCGACAACCTCGGCGGGCGCGGCTCCTACGGGGTGCCCAGCCCGATCGGCATCGTGATCGACCTGGACGTGATCCTGGGCGCCCCGCCGCGCTTCGTGGCGGCCGGCATCGGCGACATCGTCTCCAACATCTCGGCCTGCGCCGACTGGGAGCTGTCGCACGCCGAGACCGGCGAACCGGTGGACGGACTGGCCGTGGCGATGGCCCGCTCGGCCGGGGAGAACCTGCTGCGGCACCCGGGCAACCTCCAGGACCGGGGCTTCCTCACGGCCCTCGCGGAGGCACTGGTACTGTCCGGCATCGCGATGAACATCGCGGGCAGCACCCGGCCCTCGTCGGGCGCCTGCCACGAGATCTCGCATGCCCTGGACGTGCTGTATCCCAAGCGGTCCGCCCAGCACGGCGAGCAGGTCGGCCTCGGTGCCGCCTTCGCCAGCTTCCTGCGGGGCGAGCGCGAGCTGACCGGTCTGATCGTGGAGCGCCTGGCGCACCACGGGCTGCCGGTGACCGCCGCCCAGATCGGCTTCACCGAGGCGGAGTTCACCGAGGCGGTGCACTACGCTCCGAACACCCGGCCGGGCCGCTTCACCATCCTTGAGCACCTCGACCTCTCCCCTTCAGCCATCAGGGACGCGTACGCCGACTATGTCCAAGCCGTCAACAGCTGACCGCTCCGCCGCGGGGGCCGCGCCGCCGCCGGTGGACCTGACCCGCCGGCCCTCGATCGAGGAGCTGCGCGCGGTGATCCACCCGGAGGGCATGCTCCAGCGCCGCAGCGCCGAGCACTGGGCCGGCCGGCTCTACATGCGCAGGATCTCGCTGCGGATCACCCGGGTGCTGTCGACGGTGACGGCGATCACGCCCAACGGCCTGACCTACCTGATGATGCTCACCGGCGTGCTGGCCGGTGCCGCGCTCGTCGTCCCGGGGATCGCGGGCGCCGTGCTGGCCGCCCTGCTGATCCAGGTGTACCTGCTGCTGGACTGCGTGGACGGCGAGGTGGCCCGCTGGCGCCGGCAGACCTCGCTGACCGGCGTCTACCTGGACCGGGTCGGCCACTACATGTCCGAGGCGGCGCTGCTGACCGGCCTCGGCCTGCGCGCCACCGACCTGCTCCACCGCGAGGGCTCCGCCGCGCACTGGGAGTGGGCGTTCCTCGGCACCCTGGCCGCGCTCGGCGCGATCCTGATCAAGTCGGAGACCGACCTGGTCGACGTCGCCCGCGCCCGCAGCGGCATGACGGCGGTCGAGGACAGCGCCTCGGTGCCGCGCTCGGCCGGCGTCGCCAAGGCCCGCCGGGCCGCCTCGTTCCTCAAGTTCCACCGGCTGGTCGGCGCGGTCGAGGCCTCGCTGCTCATCCTGGCCGCGGGCGTCGCCGACCTGGTTCACGGGGGTCTCTTCCTCACCCGGATCGCGGTGGTCGTGCTGGCCGCGATCGCCATGCTGCAGACCGTCCTGCACCTGCTGAGCATCGTTCTGTCGAGCAGGCTCCGGTGAGCGGCGTGGCAGGGGCCGGCGTGACGGGGACCGTCCCGGCGGGGCCGGGGACCGCGAGCGAGACGACGGAGAGCACCGTGCAGAGCACCCCCACCGCGGCCGACGCCTTCCGGCTCGGCGCGGTGATCATCACCATGGGCAACCGCCCGGACGAGCTGACCGCGCTGATCGAGTCGGTCCGCGCCCAGCAGGGACCGGCCGTCGAGCTGGCCGTGGTCGCCAACGGCGCCCCGCTGCCCCCGCTCCCGCCGGGGGTGCGCGCCGTCGAGCTGCCCGAGAACCTCGGCATCCCGGGCGGGCGCAACGTCGGCATCGAGCTGTTCGGCCGCGACGGCCGGGACGTCGACGCGGTGCTGTTCCTGGACGACGACGGCCGGCTGCCCGGCACCGACTCGGCCCGCCTGCTGCGCGAGGCCTTCACGGCGGACCCGGAGCTCGGCATCGTGAGCTTCCGGATCGCCGACCCGGACACCGGCGTCACCCAGCGCCGGCACGTGCCCCGGCTGCGCGCCAGCGACCCGCTGCGCTCCTCCCGGGTGACCACCTTCCTCGGCGGCGCGAGCGCGGTGCGGTGCGCCGTCTTCGAGAACGCCGGACAGCTGCCCGCCGAGTTCTTCTACGCGCACGAGGAGACCGACCTCGCCTGGCGCGCGCTGGACGCCGGCTGGGCCATCGACTACCGGGCCGACGTGGTGCTCCACCACCCCACCACCTCGCCCGCCCGGCACGCCTCGTACTTCCACAACGTGGCCCGGAACAGGGTTTGGCTCGCCAGGCGGAACCTTCCGGCCCTGTTGATGCCTCTATACCTGGGAACCTGGTTCCTGCTCACGCTGGCCCGCCGCCCCTCCCCGGAGGCGTTCAAGGCCTGGCTGGGCGGGTTCAAGGCGGGCTGGCGCGAACCCTGCGGTGCGCGGCGGCCCATGCGATGGCGTACCGTGTGGCGGCTGACCCGGCTGGGCCGGCCGCCGGTCATCTGATCGGTCCGGCGGCCGTACGGTAGGACGGCCGCCACCAGGCCGGTGGCCACACACCGGCCCCACTCCCCCCGATATCCGAGTGGATCCCCATCGGTGCCAGGCCGGCGGACCCCCGCCGACCGGCCACCCCGACGATCCCGCGCGAAGGACGAATGTGTCGACAGTGAGTGAACCCGTCAGCCTCTCAGCCCCGAGGGGGGCGGACGCGGGCCTGACCCCCAAGCAGCTTGCGGACAAGTACGGCCTGACGGTGAGCGGCAGAAGGCCCGGCCTGATCGCCTACACCAGGCAGCTCTGGGCCCGCCGTCACTTCATCTGGGCCTTCGCCACCGCGCGCCTGGTGGCCCAGTACACCGACGCCAAGCTCGGCCAGGTCTGGCAGGTCGTGACGCCGCTGCTGAACTGCGCGGTGTTCTACCTGGTCTTCGGCGAGATCCTGAGCAACAAGGACGACAACCCGTACTACGTCGCCTGGCTCTGCATCGGCGTCTTCATCTTCCAGTTCACCCAGAACGCCGTGCAGTCCGGCACCCGGGCGATCTCGGACAACCTCGGGCTGATCCGGGCGCTGCACTTCCCGCGCGCCTCGCTGCCGGTCGCGTTCACCGTGATCCAGCTCCAGCAGCTGCTGATCTCGATGGTCGTGCTGTTCGCCGTGGTGCTGCTGAACGGCATCGAGCCCGGCCGGACCTGGATCCTGGTCGTCCCGGCGCTGGTGCTGCAGTCGATGTTCAACACCGGTGTCGCCCTGATCTTCTCCCGGATCGGCGCCAAGACCAGCGACATCTCCCAGCTGATCCCGTTCGCGATGCGCGCCTGGCTGTTCCTGTCCGGCGTCATGTACAGCATCTCCGACAAGATCAAGGAATGGCCGGAGTTCTGGCAGAAGGTGATGGAGCTCAACCCGGCCTCGGTCTACATCGACCTGGTCCGCCACGCGCTGGCTCCGATCATCTACAACAAGCACCAGCAGCAGTTCCTGGAGTTCCCGCCGCACCAGTGGAAGTACGGGATCGCGTGGGGTGTGGGCATGCTGGTCATCGGATACGTCTTCTTCTGGAAGGCTGAGGAGGAGTACGGCCGTGGCTGACACCGAGGTGCGGGGGAACGACCTGCGCAAGGACCTGAAGGACGCCGCTCCGCGTCGCAAGGTGTTCGACGCCGACGTGGCCCGCGAGCCCACCGTCGTCGTCGACGACGTGCACATCGTCTACCGGGTGCACGGCGCGGGCTCCGGCAAGGGCAGCGCCACCTCGGCGCTCAGCCGGATCATCAGCCGCAAGCGCGGCTCCGGCATCCGCGAGGTGCACGCGGTCAAGGGCGTCAGCTTCACTGCCTACAAGGGCGAGGCGATCGGCCTGATCGGCTCCAACGGCTCCGGCAAGTCCACCATGCTGGCGGCCATCGCCGGCCTGCTGCCGACCGAGCAGGGCGGCATCTACACCAACGGCCAGCCCTCGCTGCTCGGCGTCAACGCCGCGCTGATGAACGAGCTGACCGGCGAGCGCAACGTCGTCCTCGGCTGCCTCGCCATGGGCATGTCGCCGGCCGACGTGAAGCGCCGCTACCAGGACATCGTCGACTTCTCGGGCATCAACGAGAAGGGCGACTTCATCTCCCTGCCGATGCGCACCTACTCCTCCGGCATGGGCGCCCGGCTGCGCTTCGCGATCGCCGCGGCCAAGGCCCACGACGTGCTGCTCATCGACGAGGCGCTGGCCACCGGCGACCAGGCCTTCCAGGCCCGCAGCAAGAAGCGGATCGCGGAGCTGCGCGAGGAGGCCGGTACGGTCTTCCTGGTCAGCCACGACAACGCGTCGATCCGCGAGACCTGCGAGCGGACCATCTGGATCGAGGCCGGCGAGCTCATCATGGACGGGCCGACCGAGGAGGTCGTCCGCCGCTACGAGCGCGGCGAGCGCCCGTAGCACCGCGCAGGAACGACGCAGGACCGCGCCGGGGGCCGGTCCCGGAACCGCTCCGGGACCGGCCCCCGGCGTCGTTCGTGCGCCCCCGGCCCGCCCCGTCGTGCCCCGGGTGGCCCGCCGCCGGCCGGGTGAGCGCCCCGTGCGCCGGGTGAGGCGCTCTTCTCCGGCGCGGCCGTTGGTGTCAGGCTGTAGGCGCGGGGGCGGTGTGCCGGAGGGGACTCCCGTGATCGGACGCGTGTCCGACTCGGGCCGGTCACCGGAGCGGTGTAGAACGGGGGAGTGACAGCAGTGTCGGCTTCGGCCCAGCCCAACAGTGAAACCCCGCCCGCGGAGGGTGGTGCCGCGGGAGCGGCGACCCTCGCCAAGGCGAGCGCGGAGAACTTCCCGGTCGCCCCGTTCTTCCTGCCCGCCGCGTGGCGCGACGACCTCATGACGGTCTACGGCTTCGCCCGGCTGGTCGACGACGCCGGTGACGGCGACCTCGCCGACCCGGCCGGCACCGCCGCACTGCTCGGCGTGCCCGCCCCGACGCCCCAGGAGCCCGCCCCCGGCGCCGGGTCCGGCACCGCCGCCCCGCACCGGCCCGGACCGGCCGAGACCGCCTTCCGGCTCGCCCTGCTGGACGGCCTGGAGCGCGACCTCGACCGGGTCTTCGAGACCGCCCTCGCCGCGGCCGCGACCGACGGGGCGGCCGCGGCCGACGGGGGCCCCCGCCACCCGCTGATGCGCCCGCTGGTCCCGCTGGTCGACCGGCACGGCCTCACCCCGGAGCCCTTCCGCCGGCTGATCCAGGCCAACCGGGTCGACCAGACCACCGACCGCTACGCCACCTACGACGACCTCCGCGGCTACTGCACGCTCTCCGCCGACCCGGTCGGCCGCCTGGTGCTCGCCATCGCCGGCGTCGCCACCCCCGAGCGGATCGCGATGTCCGACGCCGTCTGCACCGCCCTGCAGATCGTCGAGCACCTCCAGGACGTCGCCGAGGACCTCGCCCGCGGCCGGATCTACCTGCCCGCCGAGGACCTCGACCGGTTCGGCGTCACCGAGGAGGACCTCGCCGCACCGGCCGCCGGGCCCGCGGTGCGCCGGCTGATCGCCTTCGAGGCGGACCGTGCCCGCACCCTGCTCGACCGCGGTGCGCCATTGGTAGGTACGGTTCGGGGGAGGCTTCGACTGCTCCTGGCGGGATTCACCGCGGGCGGCTACGCGGCCCTGGCGGCCGTCGAGGACGCCGGGTACGACGTGCTCGCCCAGCAGGCGAAGCCGGACAAGCGCCGCCTCGCAGCGAAGGCGGCGGCCATCTTCGCGAAGGGAAGGTGAACGCCCGAGTGGCGGCATCACCACTGGCGTCCGCGCCTGTCATGGCGGCGTACCGGTACTGCGAGGCAGTGACCGGGCTGCAGGCCCGCAACTTCAGCTACGGCATCAGGCTGCTGCCGGAGCCGAAGCGGCTGGCCATGTCGGCCCTGTACGCGCTCGCGCGCCGGGTGGACGACATCGGCGACGGCGACCTCCCGGACGACCGCAAGGCCGAGGCCCTGCTGCGCACCCGCGAGCTGCTCGACGAGATCCGGGCCGGCTCCGTCGCGGAGGACGACACCGACCCGATCAAGGTCGCGCTGGCGGACGCGGCCCGGCGGTTCCCGATCCCGCTCGGCGGCTTCGACGAGCTGATCGACGGGGTCGAGATGGACCTCAAGGGCGCCGAGTACCAGACGTTCGAGGAGCTCAAGGTCTACTGCCGGTGCGTGGCCGGGGCGATCGGGCGGCTGTCGCTCGGCGTGTACGGCTGCGAGGACCCCGAGCGCGGCGCCCGGTACGCGGACACCCTGGGCCTGGCGCTCCAGCTCACCAACATCCTGCGCGACCTGCGCGAGGACGCCCTGAACGGCCGGACCTACCTGCCGACCGAGGACCTCGTCCGGTTCGGCTGCCAGGAGGGCTTCGCGCAGTCCCGGCCGCCGGTCGGTGCCGACTTCACCGGCCTGATCGCCTTCGAGGCGGCCCGCGCCCAGGCGGCCTTCGAGGAGGGCCTGCGGCTGCTGCCGATGCTGGACCGCCGCAGCCGGGCCTGCACCGCCGCGATGGCCGGGATCTACCACCGGCTGCTCGGCCGGATCGCCGCCGACCCGGAGTCGGTGCTGCGCGGCCGGGTGTCGCTGCCGGGCTGGGAGAAGGCGTACGTGGCGCTTTCCGGGCTCGCCGGGGGGCGTTCTTGATTCTTGCCACAGTTCTGTCACGCTGTGTCAGCGGGGAATCACTTTTGGGTAGAGCCCTGTTGACGGCTGTGCCGGATCCGACCGTCGTGGTCCCGGGTCCGACCGCATTGACCACGGGCGCTCCGGCCAGGACCGGACCGGGCGCGGGACGCGAGGGGGAGAGCCGATGACCGGGCGAGCCGACGCCGCGCGCCCGGCCGCCGTCGTGGTCGGCGGCGGCCTCGCGGGCATCACCGCCGCACTGCGGCTGGCCGAGGCCGGCCACCGGGTCACCCTCGCCGAGGGCCGCCCCCGGCTGGGCGGCCTGGCCTTCTCGTTCCAGCGCGGGGAGCTGACCGTCGACAACGGCCAGCACGTCTACCTGCGCTGCTGCACCGCCTACCGGGGCCTGCTGGAGCGGCTCGGCGCCAACCGGCTGGTGCACGTCCAGGACCGCCTGGAGGTGCCCGTGCTGGGCGTCTCCGGGCCCGCCGACGCCCCGGTGCGCACCCTGGGCCGGCTGGAGCGCGCCGCGCTGCCGGTGCCGCTGCACCTGGCCGGCAGCCTGGCCCGCTACCCGCACCTGGGCCCGGCCGACCGGGCCCGGGTGGTCCGCGGCGCGCTGGCGCTGCGCCGCCTCGACCTGGCCGACCCGGCGCTGGACGAGGTCTCCTTCGGCGACTGGCTGCGCGGACAGGGCCAGAACGAGCGCACCCTCGCCGCGCTGTGGGACCTGGTCGGCGTGGCCACCCTGAACGCCCGGGCCGACCAGGTGTCGCTGGCGCTCGCCGCCATGGTGTTCAAGACC
Organism: Kitasatospora sp. NPDC057692; assembly: GCF_042799475.1. NCBI lineage: Bacteria > Bacillati > Actinomycetota > Actinomycetes > Kitasatosporales > Streptomycetaceae > Kitasatospora > Kitasatospora sp. NPDC057692. The sequence goes on from NZ_JBHVIV010000013.1 coordinate 80,469, forward strand.
GGGCTGCTCTCCGACCCCGGGGCCTCCGACATCGGGACGGCCACCGTCCCGCTCGGCGTGATCCACCACGACCGGGCGCTCGCCGAACTGGAACGCGCCGGCGTGAAGGTGCTGCTGCGCGCCCGGGTGGCCGAGCTCAAGCCGGCCGTCCCGCAGCACGCCGTCCGGCTGGAGGGCGTCGACGAGCCGCTCGCCGCCGACACCGTGGTGCTGGCCGGCGCCCAGGACACCGCGGCGGCCCTGCTGCCGCCGGACGCGATCACGGGGCAGGACCGGCTCGCCGCCTTCGGAACGGCGCCGATCCTCAACGTCCACGTGATCTACGACCGCCAGGTGCTGCGCAGGCCGTTCTTCGCCGCCCTCGGCTCGCCCGTCCAGTGGGTCTTCGACCGCACCCGGCACTCCGGCCTGGCCGGCACCGCGCTCGGCGCCGCGCACCCCGGTGCCCAGTACCTGGCGCTGTCGCAGTCCGCCGTGCAGGACGAGATCGACCTGCCGGTCGCCGAGCTGCGCCGGCGCTACCTGCCGGAGCTGGCCCGGCTGCTGCCCGCCGCCGGCGGGGCCGAGGTGCTGGACTTCTTCGTCACCAGGGAGCGCACCGCCACCTTCGACCCGGCCCCGGGCACGGCGGCGCTGCGGCCAGGTCCGCGCACCGCCGTCCCGGGCCTGCTGCTGGCCGGCGCGTGGACGGCCACCGGCTGGCCCGCGACGATGGAGGGAGCCGTGCGCAGCGGCCACGCCGCCGTCGACGCCGCCCTCGCCGACGCCGGCCGGCGTCGGCCCTCGGACCGCGGCGACGGGAGGTGGCCGCGGTGACCGGCTCCCCGCGTGCCGGGGACCGAGGCGAGCCCGCGAGAGCGGGCGTTCACCCGTTCGGTCCCGGCGGCGCTGCCGCCCGTGCCGGCCGTGGCCCCACCGGCCGCACCACCACCGCCAGCGTCCGGCCGTCCCACGCGGCCAGGCACCACCAGGGAGAGGGAACGTACGTGGAGTCACGCATCGGCACGGCCGTCGGAGGCACGGCCCATGCCGAACCGGTCTCGGTGCCGGAGCTGCTCAACCGCACCCGCGCGCTCTGCACCCCGCCGCTGAGGGCCGCCGTCGCCCGTCTGGCGGCACCGATGGACACCGTCGCGGCGTACCACTTCGGCTGGATCGACCAGGACGGCACACCGGTCGCGGGGGACGGCGGCAAGGCCGTCCGCCCGGCCCTGGCGCTGCTCTCGGCCCAGGCCGCCGGCGCCCCGGCGGAGGCCGGGGTGCCCGGTGGGGTCGCTGTTGAACTGGTGCACAACTTCTCCCTGCTCCATGATGATCTGATGGACGGTGACGAGACCCGGCGCCACCGGGCCACCGCCTGGACGGTCTTCGGTCCGGCCCAGGCGATCCTGGTCGGTGACGCCCTGGCGACGCTCGGTACGGAGGTGCTGCTCGACGCCGCGACCACGGGCGGCGCGAGCGCCGCCGACGCCGCGCGCGCCGTCCGGCTGCTCAACACCGCCAGCCGCCGGCTGATCGACGGCCAGGCGATGGACGTCGCCTTCGAGCAGCGGGACACCGTCACCGTCGCCGAGTGCCTGGAGATGGAGGGCGGCAAGACCGCCGCCCTGCTCTCCGCGGCCTCGGCGCTGGGCGCCGTCCTGGCCGGCGCCGACGACCGGGCCGCGGACTCCCTCCAGCGGTTCGGCGAGCACCTGGGGCTGGCCTTCCAGGCGGTCGACGACCTGCTCGGCATCTGGGGGGCCACCGAGGTCACCGGCAAGCCGCACTGGGGCGACCTGCGCCAGCGCAAGAAGTCCCTGCCGGTCGCCGCCGCCCTCGCCGAGGGCGGCGAGGCCTCCCGCGAACTGGCCGAACAGCTCGCCGACCCCAAGGGGCGCGGCGAGGAGAGCGAGACCGAGCTGGCCGCCCGCGCCCTGCTGATCGAGAAGGCCGGCGGGCGAGCCTGGACCCAGGAGGAGGCCCGCCGCCAGCACACGACTGCCCTCGCCGCTCTGGACGAGGTGCCCATGCCCGATGTGGTGCGCGAGCACTTCGTCGCACTCGCCGAATTCGTGGTGGTACGAGAGAGGTGACGTTACGTTGACAGCAACCGCGGACGGCCGGCTCGACCCTGAGTACGATTCCGAGCCGGTCGCGGTGGGCGGCCTCCCCCCGGCGCTCCTGAGCGCCGGGCGGTGGCAGCCCGAAGGATCCGCCCCGGACGCCCCGGCCGGCCGGACCGATCAGCAGCAGGACGGGGCCGCCTCCGCCGAGGAGGCGTTGGCCCGTGCCACCACCCATCTGCTCTCCCTGCAGAGCTCCGAGGGGTGGTGGAAGGGCGATCTGGAGACCAACGTCACCATGGACGCCGAGGACTTACTGCTCCGCCAGTTCCTCGGGATCCTCGACGAGGAGCAGACCAAGGCCACCGCCGAGTGGATCCGCTCGCAGCAGCGCGAGGACGGCACCTGGTCCACCTTCCACGGCGGGCCGGCCGAGCTCTCCACCACCGTCGAGGCGTACGTCGCCCTGAAGCTCGCCGGCGACGACCCGAACGCCCCGCACATGGCGGCCGCCGCGCGCTGGATCCGCTCCGCCGGCGGCATCGCCGCCGCCCGGGTGTTCACCCGGATCTGGCTCGCCCTCTTCGGCTGGTGGCCGTGGGAGCGGCTGCCCGAGATGCCGCCGGAGATCATGTTCCTGCCGAAGTGGCTCCCGCTGAACATCTACGCCTTCGGCTGCTGGGCCCGGCAGACCATCGTCCCGCTGACCATCGTCTCCGCGCACCGCCCGGTGCGTCCGGCCCCCTTCGCGCTCACCGAGCTGCACACCGACCCGGACGACCCCTACCCCGCCCGGCCGCTCGCCCCCGCGACCAGCTGGGACGGCCTGTTCGAACGCCTCGACAAGGTCCTGCACGCCTACCACCGGCGCGCGCTGCGCCCGCTGCGCCGGCTCGCGCTCTCCCAGGCCTGCCGCTGGATCGTCGAGCGCCAGGAGGCCGACGGATGCTGGGGCGGGATCCAGCCGCCCGCCGTCTACTCGCTGATCGCCCTGCACCTGGAGGGCTACGAGCTCGACCATCCGGTGATGCGGGCCGGGCTCGCCTCCTTCGACCGCTTCACCGTGCACACCCCCGACGGCCGGCGCTGGCTGGAGGCCTGCCAGTCCCCGGTCTGGGACACCTGCCTGGCGACCATCGCGCTGGTCGACGCCGGCCTGCCGGCCGACCACCCGGCGCTGGTCTCCGCCGTCGACTGGATGCTCGGCGAGGAGATCACCAAGCGCGGCGACTGGTCGGTCCAGCGGCCCTCGCTCGCCCCCGGCGGCTGGGCGTTCGAGTTCGAGAACGACACCTACCCGGACATCGACGACACCGCCGAGGTGGTGCTCGCCCTGCGCCGGGTCGCCCACCCCGAGCCCGCCAAGGTGGCTGGCTCGGTCGACCGGGCGGTGCGCTGGAACCTCGGCATGCAGTCCAAGAACGGCGCCTGGGGCGCCTTCGACGTCGACAACACCAGCACGCTGCCGAACAAGCTGCCGTTCTGCGACTTCGGCGAGGTCGTCGACCCGCCGTCGGCGGACGTCACCGCGCACGTCGTGGAGATGCTCGCCGAGGTCGGCCGGGCGCACGACCCGCGCACCCGGCGCGGCGTCGAGTGGCTGCTGCGCAACCAGGAGGCGGACGGCTCCTGGTTCGGCCGCTGGGGCACCAACTACATCTACGGCACCGGCTCGGTGCTGCCCGCCCTGGTCGCGGCCGGCGTCCCGGCCGAGCACCCGGCGATCCGCCGGTCGGTGCGCTGGCTGGAGGACCGGCAGAACGCCGACGGCGGCTGGGGCGAGGACATGCGCTCCTACGACGACCCGGCGCGCTGGGCCGGGCGCGGCGACTCCACGGCCTCGCAGACCGCGTGGGCGCTGATGGCGCTGCTCGCGGCCGGCGAGGGGCCGGACGGCCGGGCCAACCCGGCGGTGGAGCGCGGCGTGGACTGGCTGGTGAGCACCCAGCTGCCGGAAGGCACCTGGGACGAACCGCAGTTCACCGGCACCGGCTTCCCGTGGGACTTCTCCATCAACTACCACCTGTACCGGCTGGTGTTCCCGGTCACCGCGCTCGGCCGCTACCTGCACGGCAACCCCGCCACCGGCCGCCCGGCCGGCGGACCGGCGGCGATCGGGGCGTCCCGGTGACCGCTTCCCCGCTGCTGGTCCTCTGCGCGCTCGGCCCCGAGGTGTGGGCCCTGCGCGGCGGGGACTGGCGTGGCGCGGCGGGCGGCCCGCCCGTCGTGGTGCGGACCGGGGTCGGCCGGCGGCGGGCCTCGCTGACCGTCAGGAGGCTGCTCACCGCGGCCCCCGGCGGCTACGGCGCCGTCGTGGTGGCCGGCTTCGGGGCCGCCGTCGCGCCGGGAATAACGCCCGGTGACGTGATCGTTGCCGACGGCGTGCGCGATGCCGAGGGCAACCACTTCGCGGTCGACTCCGGCCCGGCGCTCACCCGGGCGCTCACCGTGCGCGGCCTGACCGCGCACACCGGCGTGCACCACACCGCCGACCACGTGGTGCGCGGCCTGGAGCGGCGCGCCCTGCACCTGCAGGGCGCGCTCGCCGTCGACATGGAGGCCGCCGCCGTGATGGCGGCCCTGCGCGAGCTGCGCCCCGGCCTGCCCGCGGCCGTCCTGCGGGTCGTGGTCGACACGCCCGAGCGCGAACTGCTGCGCCCGGGCACCCTGCCGGCCGGCGTCCGCGCCTGGCGGACGCTGCGCTCCACGGTCCCCGCCCTGGTCGACTGGCACCTGCGCAACGACCGGCCGCCCCGCGGCCGGGCCGCGCCCGCCGCCCTGAACCACCCCACATCCTCGACGCTCCCCCAGGAGGCGAGCTAGCCATGGCCATGCCGCTGCGCCAGACCGTGCGGGTCGGCACCTACCTCATGCAGCAGAAGCTCAAGCGACGCGAGAAATTCCCGCTGATCGTCGAACTGGAACCGCTCTTCGCCTGCAACCTGGCCTGCGAGGGGTGCGGCAAGATCCAGCACCCGGCGGGTGTGCTGAAGCAGCGGATGCCGGTCGCCCAGGCGGTCGGCGCGGTGCTGGAGTCGGGCGCGCCGATGGTCTCGATCGCCGGCGGCGAGCCGCTGATGCACCCGCAGATCGACGAGATCGTCCGGCAGTTGGTGGAGCGCCGCAAGTACGTGTTCCTCTGCACCAACGCGCTGCTGCTGCGCAAGAAGCTGGACAAGTTCAAGCCCTCGCCGTACTTCACGTTCACCGTGCACATCGACGGGCTGCGCGAGCGGCACGACGCCTCGGTGGCCAAGGAGGGCACCTTCGACGAGGCGGTGGAGGCGATCAAGGAGGCCAAGCGGCGCGGCTTCCGGGTGACCACCAACTCCACCTTCTTCAACACCGACACCCCGCAGACCATCATCGACGTGCTCGACTTCCTCAACGACGACCTCAAGGTCGACGAGATGATGATCTCCCCGGCGTTCGCCTACGAGAAGGCGCCCGACCAGGAGCACTTCCTCGGCGTCGAACAGACCTGCGAGCTGTTCCGCAAGACCTTCGCCGGCGGTCGGCGGCGGCGCTGGCGGCTCAACCACAGCCCGCTCTTCCTGGACTTCCTGGAGGGCCGGGTCGACTTCGAGTGCACCGCCTGGGGCATCCCCAACTACTCGCTGTTCGGCTGGCAGCGGCCCTGCTACCTGATGGCCGACGGCTACGTGCCGACCTACCGCGAGCTGATCGAGAAGACCGACTGGGACAAGTACGGACGCGGCAAGGACGCCCGCTGCGCCAACTGCATGGCGCACTGCGGCTACGAGCCGACCGCCGTCCTCGCCACCATGGGCTCCCTCAAGGAGTCCCTGCGGGCGATCACCGAGACCGTCGGCTCCAACCGGAGCCGCTGAGCGGACTCCCGGCGGCCGGCGCACCGCGCCGCCCGCCCCCGTCCGGCCCGGGCCGCCGACCCGGGCCGGACCACCCCGCGCGGCGCGGCCACGGCGGGGCACCACCGCACCGCTCCGAGTCGTGAGGTGAAAGCCATGTCACTGCTCTCCAGCGTCACGTCCCCGGCGGACCTCAGAGCCCTCCCGGCCGCCGAGCTGCCCCGGCTCGCCGACGAGATCCGCGACTTCCTGATCGACGCCGTCACCCGCACCGGCGGCCACCTGGGGCCCAACCTCGGCGTCGTCGAACTGACCATCGCCCTGCACCGGGTCTTCGACTCCCCGCGCGACCGGATCGTCTGGGACACCGGCCACCAGAGCTACGTCCACAAGCTGCTCACCGGCCGCCAGGACTTCTCCCGGCTGCGGGCCAGGGGCGGCCTGTCCGGCTACCCCTCGCGCGCCGAGTCCGAACACGACCTCGTCGAGAACTCGCACGCCTCCACCGCGCTCTCCTACGCCGACGGCCTGGCCAAGGCCAACCAGCTGCTCGGGAAGAACGACCCCGTGGTGGCCGTCATCGGCGACGGCGCGCTCACCGGCGGCCTCGCCTGGGAGGCGCTCAACAACATCGCCGACGCCAGGGACCGGCCGCTGGTCATCGTCGTCAACGACAACGAGCGCTCCTACGCCCGCACCATCGGCGGACTCGCCAACCACCTCGCCGCGCTGCGCACCACCCAGGGCTACGAGCGCTTCCTGTCCTGGGGCAAGGAGGCGCTGCAGCGCACCCCGGTGGTCGGCCAGCCGATCTTCGACGCGCTGCACGGCGCCAAGAAGGGCTTCAAGGACGCCTTCGCCCCGCAGGGCATGTTCGAGGACCTCGGCCTGAAGTACCTCGGCCCGATCGACGGCCACGACCTCACCGCCCTGGAGTCCGCGCTCACCAAGGCGCGCGGCTTCGGCGGCCCCGTCATCGTGCACTGCCTCACCGTCAAGGGCCGCGGCTACCGGCCCGCCGAGCAGGACGAGGCCGACCGCTTCCACGCCGTCAACCCGATCGACCCCTACACCTGCCTGCCGATCGCGCCCAGCGCCGGCGTCTCCTGGACCTCGGTGTTCGGCGACGAGCTGCTGGCCGTCGGCGCCGAGCGGCCGGACGTGGTGGCGATCACCGCGGCGATGCTCCAGCCGGTCGGACTGGCCAAGTTCGCCAAGGCCCACCCCGAGCGGACCTTCGACGTCGGCATCGCCGAGCAGCACGCCGTCACCAGCGCGGCCGGCCTGGCCACCGGCGGCCTGCACCCGGTCGTGGCGGTGTACGCGACCTTCCTCAACCGGGCCTTCGACCAGGTCCTGATGGACGTCGCCCTGCACAAGCTGGGCGTCACCTTCGTGCTGGACCGCTCCGGCGTCACCGGCAACGACGGCGCCTCGCACAACGGCATGTGGGACCTGTCGATCCTCCAGGTCGTCCCCGGTCTGCGGCTCGCCGCCCCGCGCGACGCCGACCAGCTCCGCGCCCAGCTGCGCGAGGCCGTCGAGGTCGACGACGCCCCGACCGTGGTCCGCTTCCCCAAGGGCACCGTCGGCCCGGCCGTCCCCGCCGTCGAGCGGATCGGCGGCGTGGACGTCCTGCTGCGCACCGGGGAGCTGCCGGAGATCCTGCTGGTCGCCGTCGGCACCATGGCCGGCGCCGCGCTGGACGCGGCCCGGCTGCTGCTCGCGGAGGGGTTCACCGCGACCGTCGTCGACCCGCGCTGGGTGAAACCGGTCGACCCGGCGCTGCCGGCCCTCGCGGCCGGGCACCGGCTGGTGGTCACCGTCGAGGACAACGGCCGCACCGGCGGGGTCGGCACGGCGATCGCCCAGGCGCTGCGCGACGCGGACGTGGACGTCCCGGTGCGGGTGCTGGGCCTGCCGCAGGAGTTCCTCGGGCACGCCGCGCGCGGCGAGATCCTGGAGGAGACCGGGCTGACCGGCACCGGGGTCGCCGCCCAGACCGCCGCCTTCGCCAAGCACCTGCTTCCGGCCCGAGGACTACCGGACCGGGGACTTCCGAACCGAGGAGCGAACCAGCACCATGCCGGCTGACCCCGACAGCACCGACCGCCTCGACCGCCTCGACGGTCCCGGCCGCCCCGAGCCCCTGGACCGCGTGAACGGCGCGGGGAAGGGCGGGCCGCGCTTCGACCTGGCCGCCCTGCTCGCCGAGCGCGGCGGCGAGCGGTACGAGCTGCAGAGCCGCTACCTGAACCCGCAGCTGGCCCGGATGCTGCACACCATCGGCTTCGACAAGCACTACGAGCGGGCCCGGGGGCAGTACTTCTACGACGCCGAGGGCAACGAGTACCTCGACATGCTGGCCGGCTTCGGCATCTTCGCGCTGGGCCGCCACCACCCGGTGGTCCGCTCCGCCGTCCAGCAGGTGATGGACCTCGACCTGCCGGACCTGGTCCGCTTCGACTGCTCGCCGCTGCCGGGCCTGCTCGCCGAGCGCCTGCTGTCCCACGCCCCCGGGCTGGACCGGGTCTTCTTCGGCAACAGCGGCACCGAGGCGGTCGAGACCGCGCTGAAGTTCGCCCGGTACGCCACCGGCCGCCGGCGGATCCTCTACGCCGACCACGCCTTCCACGGGCTGACCACCGGCTCGCTGTCGGTGAACGGCGAGAGCGGGTTCCGCAAGGGCTTCGACCCGCTGCTGCCGGACACCGCGATCCCGCTCGGGGACCTCGGGGCGCTGGCCAAGGAGCTGAAGCGCGGCGACGTCGCGGCGCTGATCGTCGAGCCGATCCAGGGCAAGGGCGTGCAGGCGGCCCCGCCCGGCTGGCTGCGGGCCGCGCAGGAGCTGCTGCACGACCACAAGGCGCTGCTGATCTGCGACGAGGTGCAGACCGGCATCGGGCGCACCGGCGACTTCTTCGCCTACCAGCACGAGGACGGCGTGCTGCCGGACCTGGTCTGCGCGGCCAAGGCGCTGTCCGGCGGCTACGTGCCGGTCGGGGCGACCCTCGGCAAGGGCTGGATCTTCGAGAAGGTGTACTCCTCGATGGACCGGGTGCTGGTGCACTCGGCCAGCTTCGGCTCCAACGCGCAGGCGATGGCGGCCGGACTGGCGACCCTGGAGGTCATGCGGGACGAGCGGGTGGTGGAGAACGCCCGCAAGGTCGGCGACCACTTCCGCGAGCGGCTGACCGCGCTGGTCGACCGGTACGAGCTGCTCGCCGAGGTGCGCGGGCGCGGGCTGATGATCGGCATCGAGTTCGGCCGGCCGAAGTCGCTGAAGCTGCGGACCGGCTGGACGGCGCTCCAGGCGGCCCGCAAGGGGCTGTTCGCGCAGATGGTGGTCGTCCCGCTGCTCCAGCGGCACCGGATCCTCACCCAGGTGTCCGGGGACCACCTGGAGGTGATCAAGCTGATCCCGCCGCTGATCATCACCGAACAGGACGTGGACCGGTTCGTGGCGGCCTTCACCGAGGTGATGGACGACGCGCACCGGGGGAGCGGGCTGATGTGGGACTTCGGGCGGACGCTGGTCAAGCAGGCGGTCAGCAACCGCTGAGGGCGCGGACCGGCCGGGTGCGCGCCGGAGTGCCGGTCGCGGCGTGCGCCGGGACGCCTGTCAGGACGTGCGCCGGGACGTGCGCCGGGACGTTCGCCGGGGTGGGAGGCCGGGGCCGGCTTCCCACCCCTCGGGAGACACCGCGTCAGAGCTCGGTCCGGCGGCGCCGGACGACGATGACGAGGTCGACGACGGCGAACAGGGTGAGGATCCCGCAGGCCACGGCGAAGCCGGTGAGGGTGCCCCGGCTCGGCGCTCCGAACGCGGGGGCGTTCGCGGCCCAGTACGCGAAGGCCGCGGTGGCCAGCGCGAACAGCGGGGTGAAGGTCAGCGAGAGCAGGTAGCGCAGCTTGAGGTCGCTGCGGGCGGTGGCGGGTTCGGAGCCGCTGCGCCACCGTCGCGGGGTGGTGGCGGGCATCCGCGGTCACCTCCCGGTGCTGCCGTGGCGGCCGGTCCGCCCGGTTCCGCCGGTCGGCCCGGCCGGATCCGTGCGGTCGGTCTACGATTCCAGCGTACGTCCGCTGGGCGAGCCGGGGAGGGGCGATGTCGGACACGGACGCGGAGGGTTACGCGGGCCTGCGGGTCGAGCGGGCCGAGGAGCTGGCCCGCCGGCACGGCTGGGCCTCGGTGCGGGTGCTGCCGCAGGGGGCGGCGATGACCATGGACTACCGGGAGGGGCGGCTCAACCTCTCGGTGCGCGACGGGGTGGTGGTCCGCAGCTGGGAGGGGTAGCCGCGGTCCGGCGCCGGGTCAGCCGGTGCTCGGCGGCGTGCACCAGGGGCTCCAGCAGCGGGAGCGAGAGCAGCACCAGCAGGCCGGCGGCCCAGCCGGCCAGCACGTCGGTGACCCAGTGGGTGCCCAGGTAGACGGTGGTGAGGCCGACCGACCAGGCGGTGGCGCCGGCCAGCAGGGCGCCGGTGCGCCGCCAGCGGACCGCCAGGTAGGCCAGCACGCCCCAGGTGACCACCGCGTTCGCGGTGTGCCCGGACGGGAAGATGGTGCCGCCGGAGAACAGCTCGGGCGAGCCGACGTAGTGGGCGTAGTGCGGGCCGAGCCGGCCGGTGACGATCTTGACCCCGCCGACCGTGAGGTTGAGCAGCAGCAGGGCGGAGCCCATCACCAGCAGCGGCCGGATCCGGCCCAGCCGGCGCGCGCGCCAGCCGAGCCAGGCGAACGCGGCGAGCGCGGAGGGTCCGCGCTGTCCGGCCACCACCCAGTTGTCGAGCAGGGGTTGCAGGTCGGGCCAGTGCTCGTAGGGCCGGTACAGGCGTATCTTCCAGTCCAGGTCGACCAGCGAGGTGTCCAGCAGGACGGCGGCGACCACGAGCAAATAGCCGAGCGCGGTCAGGCCCAGCAGGGCGGCCTGCCGGCGGCCCAGGGGCGGCCAGGCGGGTTCGCCGGGGGAGGGTCGCGGGCGCTCGCGGCGGGCGGTCAGGTGCTCCGGGCGGCCCGGCAGTTCACTCGGCGCTTGCACGGCGGTGACCCTACCCAGCAACGCAGGGTGATTCCCCGCCTCATTCGGAATTCCCCGGCAAAGCCGTTCTCCGATCGGCCGCGGTCTGTTTCAGGACGATCCAATGCCGTTTTCGGATCGAATGTCCGTAAGGGGTTCGTGTGCTTTTCCCCAAGTCCGGGCAAAAGGAGCGGGGCGGGAGACCGGCCGCGCCGGTTCCCACCCCGTGGTAACCCTGTGTAGGTTCGGTGGCTCAGTCGAGGGGGCCGCCGGCCACGTACACCACCTGTCCGGAGACGAAGCCGGCGCCCTCGGAGACGAAGAACGCGATGGCGTGGGCCACGTCCTCCGGCGCGCCGACCCGCTGGACCGGGATCTGGGTGGCGGCCGCGGCCTTGAAGTCCTCGAAGTCCATGCCCACCCGGGCGGCGGTGGCGGCGGTCATGTCGGTGGCGATGAAGCCCGGGGCGACCGCGTTGGCGGTGATGCCGAACCTGCCGAGCTCGATGGCCAGGGTCTTGGTGAAGCCCTGCAGACCGGCCTTGGCGGCGGAGTAGTTGACCTGTCCGCGGTTGCCCTGGGCGGACGAGGACGACAGGTTGACGATGCGTCCGAAACCGGCGTCCACCATGTACTTCTGGACCGCCCGGGTCATCAGGAACGCGCCGCGCAGGTGCACGTTCATGACCGTGTCCCAGTCGGATTCGGTCATCTTGAAGATCAGGTTGTCGCGGAGCACGCCCGCGTTGTTGACGAGGACGACCGGGGCGCCGAGCTCCGCGGCGATCCGCTCGACGGCGGCCTGGACCTGACCGGCGTCCGAGACGTCGGCGCCGACGGCCAGGGCCCGGCCGCCGGCGGCGGTGATCCGCTCGACGGTCTCCCGGCCGGCGGACTCCTCCAGGTCGAGGACGGCCACGGCGTAGCCGTCGGCGGCCAGGCGGACGGCGGTGGCGGCGCCCAGTCCGCGCGCGGCGCCGGTGACGACGGCGACCCGGGGGGCGGTGGTTTGCTCGGTCATGCTCGGTCTCGTCTCTCTCGGAGGCAATCGGGCGTTGTTGCAGGTCAGTTGCAGGTGGCGAGGGATTGCAGCGCGGCCGGTCCCGCGTCGGTCGCGCTCCGCAGTCGGCCCGCAGGCGGCCCGCGGGCGGGCCGGTCGGCGGGCCGGGGTCCAGGAAACTCCCAGGAACCGCTCGGGGGGCACTCGGGTTCCACCGGGCCGCTCCGGAGGTCGGATCCGCCTCGACGGCCACACCTTACCGGCGAGTAGGGGGTGCGGCCAGGGTGAAGGCGCAGGTGACCGTGGGTAAGGACCGGCCGGTCGGCTTTCTCCTGCGAACGGGTTACCGGCGGGTCGGCGCGGCGAGTAAATATGCCAATGTTGCCGAACCTGCGTCTACTATCCGCCCCTGCCTGCCAGCGAGGGCCTGCCGTTTGTATAGTGTCCGCCAGCAGCCACCGGCTGCACGGCTGGAGCGCCCTCCCGAACAGCGGGACGCCCACTCGCCGTTACTGCCCCACCCGGGTGTCCCACACACACCGGGTGTGACATCGGGACGGATACATGGTGCTGGGGGAGATCCCGACGACCCGCGTGTCCGCGCGACTGCAGCAGTCGCCCGGACACCTCATCCGCGTTGCACAGCAGGTCCACACCCGTCTGTGGTCCGAACACGTCGGAGCCGACCTCACGGCTCCGCAGTTCGCTGTCCTGCTGGTCCTCGCCCTCGAACCGGGCGCCGACCAGCGCACGGTGGGCGAGCGTGCCTCGCTCGACAAGGCCACGATGGCCGAGATGGTCGCCCGGCTGGTCCGGCGCGGCCTGGTGCTGCGGCGCCGAGACCCGGCCGACGGCCGGCGCAAGCTGCTCGCTCTCTCGCAGAGCGGCGCCCAGGCTGTCCGCGAGGCCACCGGCGGAGTGGTCCGCGTGCAGCGCACGCTCTTCGAGCCGCTCACTCCGGAGGAGCAGCTGGAGGTCGTCCGCGTGATGGCCAAGATAGCCAGACTGGAGCCGGCCCAGGTCGCCGTCCTCACGGACGCGCGACCGATGCTGGACGCCCAGCGGGCGATCGGCTACCTGATCCGGGTGAGCCAGCAGGTGCACACCAAGCTCTGGTCGGAGCACGTCGGTTCGGAGCTGACGGCGCCGCAGTACGCGGTGCTCGACGCCCTCGAACTGGAGCCGGGCGCCGACCAGCGCACGGTGGGCGAGCTGGCCTCGCTGGACAAGGCCACGATGGCCGAGATGGTCAGCCGGCTGGTCCGGCGCGGCCTGGTCCAGCGTCGCCGCGACCCCTCGGACGGACGGCGCAACCTGCTCTCGCTCTCACCGGCGGGACAGGACCTGCTGCACCGCTCGGCCGCGGGCGTGGCCCGCGTCCAGCAGCTGCTGCTGGCGCCGCTGGAGGAGGAGGAGCACGAGGCGGCGCTCGCGCTGATCGCCAAGGCGGCCCGGCTCTAGCCGGAACGCAGTGGTTGTCAGCCAAAACGATTCACCAGTCGGTCGCCGGTCGGTCGCCAGCCGCCCGCCGGTCGCTCAGGGCCCGCCGATCCCGGGCCGGTGACGGTGCGCACGGGTCAACACGGTGAAGGCCGCCCTCCCTGCTCGGGGGAGGGCGGCCTTCACCGTTGACACGCGGTCGGGCGGCCGCGGGCCGCCGGGGCGGTCAGTTCCAGTCGAAGCCCTGCGGGTCCGGGCCGATCCGGGTGCCGGTGGCGATGCCGGCGATCGCGGCGAGGTCCTCGGCGTCCAGCTCGAAGCCGGAGACGTCCAGGTTCTCCTTGATCCGCGACGGGGTGACCGACTTCGGGATCGCGATGACGCCGCTCTGCAGGTGCCAGCGGAGCACCACCTGGGCGACGGTGCGGCCGTGCTTGGCGGCGATCCGGACCAGCTCCGGCTCGGACAGCAGCTCCTTGCCCTGGCCGAGCGGGCTCCACGCCTCGGTGGCGATGCCGTGCTGCGCGTGGAAGGCGCGCAGCTCCTGCTGCGGGAAGTACGGGTGCAGCTCGACCTGGTTCAGCGCCGGGAGGAGCGAGGACTCCTCGACGATCCGGGTGAGCTGCTCGGTGCCGAAGTTGGAGACGCCGACCGAGCGGACCCGGCCGTCGGCCTTCAGCTGCTCCAGCGCCTTCCAGACGTTGAGGTAGCTGCCGTGCATCGGCCGCGGCCAGTGGATGAGGTAGAGGTCGAGGTAGTCCAGGCCGAGCCGGTCCAGCGAGGCGTCGAACTCGCGCAGCACGGCGTCGCGGCCCTGCTCGCCGGACCAGTCGCGGGTGCCGGAGTTCCACAGCTTGGTGGTGATGTAGAGGTCCTCGCGGGCGACGCCGCCGGCCAGGGCCTCGGTGATCGCCTTGCCGGTGCCGGACTCGTTCTCGTAGATCGCGGCGGTGTCGATCGAGCGGTAACCGACCTCGATCGCGGTGCGGACGGCGGCGGTGGCCTCCGCGTCCGGCACCTGCCAGACCCCGAAGCCGAGCTGGGGGATCCGGGTGCCGTCGTTGAGCGTGACGCTGGGGATGTTGCTCACGGAAGGAGTGCCCTCTCCTGGTCGTCCCTGTGGTTCTGATGGCGCGACCGGTGCGGAGGCCGGAGGCGTTCCCCGGTGAGGGAATTTTCCGACGCCTGCTACCGGCGCATGCATAACCCTAAGCCGTCGGCCGGGTGCCCGGAAAACCTGTTGCGCAGGTCACATCCGAATTGGCAGTCTCGCTGCCATGACCTCCTGACGAACCCACGGCCGTGACCCTACCGGCCGCCCCCGCCTCCCTCGCCCGCACCGCCCCGGATGGGAGCGTCATGCTGCTCAAAACCCTTCCCCTGGCCGATCCCGGTCGGCCCGACCTCTCCTCCCCACTCGCCCTCCTGCGCTGGCTCCAGCGCGGCCAGCGGCGCGGGCAGGTGCTCGCCACCTGCTGGGCGCTGGTCGAGATGGGCTGTCAGGCCGCCCTGCCGGTGCCGGTGGGCCTCGGCGTCCAGGCCGTCGTCGACGGGGACTCCGGCGCCCTGTGGCGGGCCGGTGCGCTCGCCCTCGCGCTGGCCGCGGTGTCCGCGCTCGGCACCGTGCTGCTGCACCGCCAGGCGGTCTGGAACTGGATCCACGCCGCCACCCAGGTCCGCCAGCTGGTCGCCCGCCAGGCCTCGCACCTCGGCGCCGGGCTGTCCCGGCGGATCGCCACCGGTGAGATCGTCGCGGTCGGCAGCGGGGACGTCGAGAAGATCGGCTGGTACGTCGAACTCGTCGCCCGGCTGCGCGGGGCGGTCGCCGTCTGGCTGGCGGTCAGCGCCGCGGTGCTGACCGTCGAGCCGGTGCTCGGGCTGGCCGTGCTGCTCGGGGTGCCGGTGCTCGCCGTCTCGGTCTGGCCGCTGCTCGGACCGTTCGAGCGCCGCTACACCGAGCAGCGCGCCCTCGGCGGCAAGGCCACCGAGCTGGCCGCCGACACGGTCGCCGGGCTGCGGGTGCTGCGCGGCATCGGCGGCGAGGAGCTCTTCCTCGAACGGTACCGGGCCGCCTCCCAGAAGGTCCGCACCGCGGCCGTCCGCTCGGCCCGGATCTGGTCGCTGATGCAGGCCCAGCAGGTGCTGCTGCCCGGTCTCTTCGTGGTCGGCATCACCTGGTACGGCGCCCGTCTGGCGGCCGACGGGCGGATCTCGGTCGGCACCCTGGTCGCGGTCTACGGCGCCACGGCCTTCCTCGCCGCGCCGCTGCGGATCCTCGGCGAGGCCGCGCACGCGTGGAGCGTGGCCCGGGTCTCCGCCGGGCGCGCCGTGCGGGTGCTCTCGCTGGCCCGGACGGAGGGCACCGGGTCCGGCGCCCTGGCCGACCCGGCGCGCTCCGACCTGTTCGACCCGGTCACCGGGCTGACCGCCCGGGCCGGCGAGCTGACCGCCGTGGTCTGCGGCGACCCGGACCTCGCCGGGGCGCTCGCCGAACGGCTCGGCGGGCACGTCCCGGTGGCGGAGGACGGGCGGGCGCAGGCGTCCGTCCGGCTCGGCGGCACCGAGCTGGACGCCGTCCCGCTGGCCGAGGCGCGGGCCGCCGTGCTGGTGCACGACAAGGAGCCGGTGCTGCTCTCCGGCACCCTGGCGGCGCTGTTCGACGTGCCCGCCTCCGGCCGGGTCGATCCCTGGGAGGCCCTTGCCGCGGCCCGCGCCCAGGACGTCCTGGACGCCTTGGCGGACGGGTCGCCCGAGGTCGCGGGCGAGGTGATGGCGGCGGAGATCACCGAGCGAGGGCGGTCGCTGTCCGGCGGGCAGCGGCAGCGGTTGGCGCTGGCCCGTTCGCTGCTGGCCGACCCGCCGGTGCTCGTGCTGGACGAGCCGACCAGCGCGGTGGACGCGCACACCGAGTCCCGGATCGCCGCCGGGCTGCGGAAGAACCGCGAGGGGCGCACCACGGTGCTCTTCGCCACCAGCCCGCTGCTGCTCGACCAGGCCGACCGGGTGGTACTGGTCCGCGACGGGCGGGTGGCGGCGGCCGGCGTCCACCGGGAGCTGATGCGCGGTGAGCCGGCCTACCGGGCGGTGGTCACCCGCGCGGAGGAGCCGGTGCCGGACGGGGAGCGGCGGTGAACCGTCGGCGGCCTCCCGGCCCGGCGGCGCGGGCTGTCCGGGCCGTTCAGGCCGTCAGCACCGCCGGTGCCGGGTGCGCCGGGTGGGACAACCACCGGACCGAGTCGAGGAGTGACGCATGAAGCCCCCCGTCCACCAGGAGCAGCGGCCGGCCACCACCCTGCCGGTCGGCTCCCCGGCCGCCGTGCGCGGCTATCTGCGGCTGCTGGCCCGGCGTCACCGGGCCGCCTTCTCGGGGGTGGTCGGGCTGCACTCGGTGGCCACGGTGGCCGGGCTGGTCGGCCCCTGGGTGCTCGGCACGCTCGTCGAGTCGCTGGCCACCGGCACCGCGGGGTCCACCATCACGGTCGCCGTGGCGTGGTACCTGCTGGCGCTCGCGGTGCAGTCCGCGTTCACCTGGTGGTCGCGGCTGCGCGGCGCCGTGCTCGGCGAGCGGGTGCTGGCCGATCTGCGGGAGGACTTCCTGGTCCGCTCGGTGGCGCTGCCGACCGGCGTCCTGGAGCGGGCCGGGACGGGGGACCTGGTCTCCCGGGGCACCACCGACATCGACCGGCTGGACAAGTCGGTGCGCGAGGCGGTGCCGGAGCTGGCCGTGGCGATCGTCTCGCTGCTGCTGGTGCTCGGCGCGCTGGTGGTCACCTCGCCGCTGCTCGCGCTCACCTCGCTGATCGGCCTGCCGCTGCTGCTGGTCTCCTCCCGCTGGTACTTCCGGCGTGCCCCGCAGTCCTACCGCAACGAGTCGGCGGGCTACGCGGCGGTGAACTCCGTCCTGGCCGAGACGGTGGACGCCGGACGGACGGTGGAGGCGCTGCGGCTGGGCGAGCAGCGGGTCCGGCTGACCGACCGCAAGCTGGCGGAGTGGATCGCCTGGGAGCGGTACACCCTCTGGCTGCGCTCGGCCTGGTTCCCGACCGTCGACGCGGCGTACACGCTGGCCGTGCTCGGTCCGCTGGTGTTCGGCGGGCTGTTCGCCCTGCGCGGCTGGATCACCGTGGGCCAGCTCACCACCGGGGTGCTCTACGCCCAGGCGCTGGTCGCGCCGGTCGATCTGATCCTGCGCTGGTACGACGAGCTGCAGATCGGGCAGGCCTCGCTGGCCCGGTTGGTCGGCGTGCACGAGGTGCCGCCGGAGCGGGGCGACGACGAGGTCCGGCCGAGCGGGCGGCGGGTCGAGGCGCGGGACGTGCGCTTCGGCTACCGGGAGGGCGCCGATGTGCTGCACGGCATCAGCCTGGACGTCGCGCCCGGCAGCCGGGTGGCGCTGGTCGGGCCGTCCGGGGCGGGCAAGTCCACCCTGGGCCGGCTGCTGGCCGGGATCTACGCGCCCGGCCGGGGCAGTGTGACGCTCGGCGGGGCGGCGCTGTCGCGGATGCCGGCCGAGCGGGTGCGCGCCGAGGTCGCGCTGGTCAACCAGGAGCACCACGTCTTCGTCGGCACCCTGCGCGACAACCTGCGGCTGGCCTCGCCGGGGGCCGACGACGCGGAGCTGCGCGGGGCGCTGGACGCCGTGGACGCCGGGGCGTGGGTGGACGCGCTGCCGGCCGGGCTGGACACCGAGGTCGGCTCCGGCGGCACCGCGCTGACGCCGCCGCAGGCCCAGCAGCTGGCGCTGGCCCGGCTGGTGCTGGCCGATCCGCACACCCTGGTGCTGGACGAGGCCACCTCGCTGCTGGACCCGCGGGCCGCCCGGCACCTGGAGCGTTCGCTCTCCCGGGTGCTGGAGGGGCGGACGGTGATCGCCATCGCGCACCGGCTGCACACCGCGCACGACGCGGACGTGATCGCGGTGGTCGAGGACGGGCGGATCAGCGAGTACGGCAGCCACCCCCAGCTGGTGGCGGCGGGCGGTCCGTACGCGGCGCTCTGGCGCTCCTGGCGCGACGAACGCTGACGGAGCGTGGCGGGGAGTGACGGGAGGTGAGTCCGCACGGGCCCGGAGGGTCCCGTGCGGGCGACTCCCGGCCGCGTATACGGGCAAATGCGCCCAAGCGCCCGCAGAATGCTCGGGTGACCAAGATTTCGGACTCCTCCGGTGCCAAGCGCAGTGAGATCGGCGGGATTCCCACCCGCTACATCGGGATCGGCGTCATCGTCGTCCTCGCGGTGTGGTTCCTGTTCGCCAACCTCGACAAGGTGAAGATCCAGTTCTGGGTGTTCACCGTGACCGCTCCGCTCTGGATCGCGCTGCTGGCCACCCTGGTCGCCGGTGTGGCGCTCGGGTGGCTGCTGAAGGGGCGGCGCGGGAGGTGAGCGCCGCCGCCGAGCCGCCCGCCGCGCCCGGCCCCGGCGGCTTCATCCCGTTGATCGAGCTGCGCGGCGTCAACAAGCACTTCGGGGCGCTGCACGTCCTGCAGGACATCGAGCTGACCGTCGGCCGGGGCGAGGTCGTGGTGGTGATCGGCCCCTCCGGCTCCGGGAAGTCCACGCTCTGCCGGGCCATCAACCGGCTGGAGCCGGTCGAGTCGGGCTCCATCGTGATCGACGGCCGGCCCCTGCCGGAGGAGGGCAAGGGGCTGGCCCGGTTACGTGCCGAGGTCGGGATGGTCTTCCAGTCCTTCAACCTGTTCGCGCACCGGACCGTGCTGCAGAACGTCTCGCTGGCACAGGTGAAGGTGCGCGGGCGGAGCCGGGCGGAGGCCGATGCCAAGTCCCGGGCGCTGCTGGAGCGGGTCGGGCTGGCCGCGCACGCGGACAAGTACCCGGCGCAGCTCTCCGGGGGCCAGCAGCAGCGGGTGGCGATCGCCCGGGCGCTGGCGATGGACCCCAAGGCACTGCTGTTCGACGAGCCGACCTCGGCGCTCGACCCCGAGATGATCAACGAGGTGCTGGACGTGATGCGCCGGCTGGCGCACGAGGGCATGACGATGGTCGTGGTGACCCATGAGATGGGGTTCGCCCGCGCCTCCGCCAACCGGGTGGTCTTCATGGCCGACGGGCGGATCGTCGAGGACCGCGCCCCGGAGGACTTCTTCGGCGCCCCGGAGAGCGAGCGCGCCCGGGACTTCCTCTCCAAGATCCTGAAGCACTGAGGCCGGGCCCGTGAAGAGGATCGTGACCCTGGCGGCCGCCGCGGTACTGCCGGCCCTGCTGCTGTCCGGCTGCGGCAAGGAGGGCACGCCGCCGCCCAAGGGGCCGCAGCCCAGCGCGCTGCCCAGCTACCAGGTGGCGGCCGGGACCCCGGTGAGCGGCTCGCCGACCCTGGACGCGGCCCGCGAACGCGGGCACCTGGTGGTCGGCGCCAAGGAGGACCAGCCCTACCTGGGCCAGAAGAACCCGGCCACCGGCGAGTACTCCGGCTTCGACGTCGAGATCGCCAAGATGGTCGCCGCCGACCTCGGGTTCGGCCCGGACCGGATCGAGTTCCGGACCATCGCCTCCGCCAACCGCGAGACCGCGCTGCAGAACGGCCAGGTGGACTACTACGTCGGCACCTACACCATCAACGACAACCGCAAGAAGCTGGTCGGCTTCGCCGGACCGTACTTCCTGGCCGGGCAGTCGCTGCTGGTGCGCAAGAGCAACAAGGACATCAACGGCCCCGAGGACCTGGACGGCCGGAAGGTCTGCTCGGCGGCCGGCTCCACGCCGTACCAGCGGATCCAGAAGCAGTACCCGAAGGCGAAGCTGATCGGCTACGACACCTACTCGGCCTGCGTGGACAACCTGATCACCTCCCAGGTCG
The DNA here is from genome assembly GCF_042799475.1 of Kitasatospora sp. NPDC057692. Lineage (NCBI taxonomy): Bacteria > Bacillati > Actinomycetota > Actinomycetes > Kitasatosporales > Streptomycetaceae > Kitasatospora > Kitasatospora sp. NPDC057692. Next base: position 100,613 of record NZ_JBHVIV010000013.1, read on the forward strand.
ACGCCGTCACCACGGACAACACCATCCTGCTGGGCTACGCGGCCAAGGTGCCGGACGAGCTCAAGGTGGTCGGGCCGCTGTTCTCCCAGGAGCCGTACGGGATCGGCACGCCGAAGAACGACACGGTGCTGCGCGCCGCGCTCAACGACGCGCTGGCGCACCACGAGGAGAACGGCGACTGGAAGAAGGCGTTCGACGCGACCCTCGGCCTGTCCGGGGAGCCCGCGCCCGCCCCGCCGCCGATCGACCGGTACTGAGGAGGGGCCGGGCTGTGAAGACGCTGACCGACAACTGGTCGACCTACTGGGACGGCTTCCTCGGCACCCTCCAGCTGTTCGCGGTGAGCGCCGTGCTGGCGCTGGTGCTCGGGGTGCTGATGGCGAGCTTCCGGGTCTCCCCGGTGCGGCCGCTGCGGGTGTTCGGCACCGTCTGGGTGACCCTGCTGCGCAACACCCCGCTGACCCTGCTGTTCTTCATCGTCGTGCTGGGCCTGCCGCGGTTCGACATCACCCTGCCGTTCTTCACCTTCGCGGTGCTCGCGCTCGGCTGCTACACCTCCGCGTTCGTCTGCGAGGCGATGCGGTCGGGCGTCAACACCGTGCCGGTCGGGCAGGGCGAGGCGGCGCGCAGCCTGGGCATGACCTTCGGCCAGACGATGGGGCTGGTGGTGCTGCCGCAGGCGTACCGCTCGGTGGTGGCCCCGATCGGCAGTGTGATGATCGCCCTGGCGAAGAACACGGCGATCGCCGGCTCGTTCAGCGTCACCGAACTGCTCGGCAGCTACCGGACCATCAACGAGCTGGGCTACAGCATCGTCTGGACCTTCGTCTGGATCGCCGTCGGCTACCTGATCATCACCCTGGCCATCAGCGCCGTGTTCAACCTGCTGGAACGACGACTGGCGGTGTCGCGATGACGGCGGAATCCTCGGCGCTGTACGACGTCCCCGGCCCGAAGGCGCTGGCCCGGCACCGGCTGTACGGCGGCATCGCGCTGCTGGCGATCGCCGCGCTGATCGGCTGGATCGTCTACATGCTCTTCCACACCCACCAGTTCACCGCGGCCAAGTGGACGGCCTTCCAGTACAAGGGCGTCCAGGACCTGCTGCTGCGCGGGCTCGCCAACACCCTCAAGGCCTTCGGCTGGACGGTGCTGTTCGCGCTGCCGTTCGGTGCGCTGTTCGCCGTCGGGCGGCTCTCCGACCACCGGGTGGTGCGCCTGCTGTCCACCCTGGTGGTGGAGTTCTTCCGGGCCATGCCGGTGCTGGTGATGATCTTCTTCATCTTCGTCGCGCTCAAGGTCGCCCCGCTCTGGGCGCTGGTGGCCGGGCTGGTGCTCTACAACGGCTCGGTGCTCGCCGAGGTGTTCCGGGCCGGTGTGCTGGCGGTGCCCAAGGGGCAGGGGGAGGCCGCCTTCGCGCTCGGGATGCGCAAGTCCCAGGTGATGGCGTACGTGCTGGTGCCGCAGGCCGCCCGGGCGATGCTGCCGGCGATCATCAGCCAGCTGGTGGTGGCGCTCAAGGACACCTCGCTGGGCTTCCTGATCACCTACGAGGAGTTCCTGCACGCCGGCAAGCTGATCGCCGCCAACCTGGACTACGACCTGCCGTTCATCCCGGTGGTGATGGTGATCGCGCCGGTCTACATCGGGATGTGCCTGCTGCTCTCCTGGTTCGCCCACTGGGTCGAGCGGCGCAGCCGGCGCAGCCCGAGCGCGCGCGGCGGGGCCCCGGTGGCGCCGGCCGAGGTGTCGATGGGGCTGCCGCCGTCCGCCCGGGCGTGAGCGGGGGCGAGCGGCGGCGAGCGGCCGCGGACGGCGGTGGGCGACCGCGGGCGGTCCGGGTGCGGACGGGTGGCCGGGGGCGGGCGGTTCGCCGGTAAACCATAGGTACGGCCGAGGTCTGGATCGGTACCTCCAAACTCTGCTTATGATTGCCGGACAGCGACGCGACGGCCGGGCGGAGGGACACATGGAGCCGGTGTTCGACTCACGGCACATCAGGACCTTCCACGAGGTCGTGCGGGCCGGCTCCTACTCGGCGGCCGCCCGTGAACTCGGCTACACCCAGCCCGCCATCACCCAGCAGATGAAGGCCCTGGAGCGCACCGTCGGCTTGCCGCTGTTCACCCGGGCCGGGCGCGGGCTGCGGCTCACCGAGGCCGGCGAGGCGCTCGCCCGGCACGCCGAGCAGATCCTCGGCAGCCTCTCCGCCGCCCAGCAGCAGCTCGCCGCGCTGGGCCGGCTGCGGGCCGGACGCGTCCGGGTCTGCGCCTTCCCCAGCGCCAACGCCACCCTGATACCGGAGGCGATGGCCCGGCTGCTCGCCGAGCACCCCGGTGTGCGGGTCGAACTCCTGGAGGCCGAGCCGCCGGACTCGGTGCAGCGGCTGCTGCGCGGCGAGTGCGACATCGCGCTGGCCTTCCGCTACCCGGGAGCGCCCGCCGAGGTGCCCGACGAGCTGGACGAGATCCCGCTGATGGAGGACCTGCTGACGGTGCTGCTGCCGGTCGGCCACCCGCTCGGGCGCCGGCACGCCGTCCGGCTGGCCGACCTCGACCGCGAGCGCTGGATCGCCGGCTGCCCGCGCTGCCGGGCCAACCTGCTCCAGGTCTGCGCCGAGCAGGGCTTCGCCCCGGACATCGTGTTCTCCACCGACGACAACCTCGCCGTGCAGAGCCTGGTCGCCGCCGGGGTCGGGATCGCGCTGATGCCCGCCCTGGTGCTCTCCTTCATGTGCCACCGCAAGGTCACCGGCCGGGCCGTCGAGCCGCACCTGCGGCGCGAGGTGAGCGCGTACGTGCTCCGGGAGCACCGGAGGATCCCGGCGACCGCGCTGGTCCTGGACCACCTGCGGCAGGCCGCCGCGGCGCGGGTGGGCTGCTGACCGCGCCCCGATCCATAAGCTCCGGTGGGGGAACGGCGAAAGAACCCTCCTTGGACGTGATGGGTCGGCGGCGACCAACCTGCTGGCATGACAATGTCAGCGACGGTCGGCCCTGGCCGGCTCACCGAGCGCATGACCGCACTCGTCGGCGGGATCCGCGCGGTCGTGGACCGCGGCCTGCCGCCCGAGCTCACCGCCTACCTGGTCGGCGAACGGCTCGCCCCGCACCTCGGCGACGCCGAACTGCTCACCGCGGACCAGCGCGAGGGCGACCCGGCGCGCTACCGCCAGCACGTCCTGCACGCCGAGAGCGACGGATCCTTCTCCGTCGTCGCCCTGGTCTGGCTGCCCGGCCAGTCCACCCCGATCCACGACCACGTCTCCTGGTGCGTGGCCGGCGTCCACGAGGGCCAGGAGAGCGAGACCCGCTACCGGCTGGTCTCCGACGGGCGCACCGCGCACCTCGTCGAGACCGAGCACGTGGTCGGCCCGGTCGGCAGCGTCGCCGCCTTCGCCCCGCCCGGGGACATCCACCTGGTGCGCAACGCCTGCGGCTCCACCGCGATCTCCCTCCACGTGTACGGCGCCGACGTCTCCCGGCTCGGCACCAGCATCCGGCGCGTCTACCGGCTGCCCGCCGACGAGCAGCGGTGAGCCCCGCATGGCCCTGACCCTCCGGGACCGCGCGGTCCGCCCGTCCCGCACCCGCACCCTGCCCCCGCTCGGCGGGGACGTCCCCGGCCTGCTGCTCGCCGCGCTCGGCGTCGCCGCCGCGATCGCCGTCCACCGGGCCGTCCCCGCCGTGCCCAAGCTCACCGCCGCCGTGCTGCTCGGCGTCGCCGCCGCCCACCTGCCCGGTCTGCGGCCGGTGGTCCGCGGTGTCGCCCGGCCCGGGCTCTCCACCGCCGGCAAGCGGCTGATGCGGGTGGGCATCGTGCTGCTCGGCCTCAAACTGAGCCTCGACGACGTGCTCGGCCTCGGCTGGGCCACCGTCGCCATGGTCCTCGCGGTGGTCACCGCCACCTTCGCCGGAACCCTCTGGCTCGGGCGCCGGCTCGGGCTGCCCGGCGACCAGCCGCTGCTGGTCGCCACCGGCTACTCGATCTGCGGCGCCTCGGCGATCGGCGCGGTCAGCCAGGCCGCCGGCAGCGAGGAGGAGGACGTCGCCGCCTCCGTCGCCCTGGTGACCCTCTGCGGCACCCTGGCCATCGCCGTGCTGCCGCTGCTCCAGCACCCGCTGGGCCTGGACGCGAGCGGCTTCGGCCGCTGGGTCGGCGCCAGCGTGCACGACGTCGGGCAGGTGGTCGCCACCGCGCAGACCGGCGGGGCGGGCGCGCTGCGCGAGGCCGTGCTGGTCAAGCTGATGCGGGTGGTCCTGCTCGCGCCGCTGGTCGCCGGGGTCGCGGTGGCCGTCCGGCGCTCCCACCGGCGCGCCGGCACCGGGCCGGCCACCGGCAAGCGGCCGCCGCTGGTGCCGCTGTTCGTCGCCGGGTTCCTGGCCATGATCGCGCTGCGCACCACCGGGGTGCTGCCCGAGCGGACCCTCACCCTCGCCGGGGACGCCCAGGAACTGCTGCTCGCGGCCGCGCTGTTCGGGCTCGGCAGCGCCGTCCACCTGCCGACCATGGTGCGCACCGGGGGCCGGATCGCCCTGCTCGGGCTGGGCTCCTGGGTGGTCGTCGCGGGGGTCTCGTATGTCGGGGTGCTGGCCACGACGTGAAAACGCGGGGCGGCCGGCGGCGGTTGGGACTATCCTCGGCCGGGCGGTCCGGCGGTCGGCCGGCCCGTGCACCCGTGTCCCCGAGCACCGCGGAGGAACCGCCGCATGTCGACCGCACTGCCCGACCGGGACGGCTCCGCGGCCGTCGTCACGCTCGACCGGCGCGAGGGCCCCTTCGGGGAGGTGGTGCTGCGGCGCCGCGGCGGCCACTACGAGATCATCGCCAACGGCTGCTTCCTGATGGACACCGCCGACGGGCGCTCCGAGCGGCTGCTGGTCGCGGCGGCGCTGGACGAGCTGGACCGCACCGGGCCGGTGGCGGAGCCCTCCGTGCTGATCGGCGGGCTGGGCGTCGGCTTCTCGCTGGCCCACGCGGCGGCCGAGCCGCGCTGGGGGCGGATCGCCGTGGTGGAGCGCGAGAGCGCGGTCGTCGACTGGCACCGGGGCGGCCCGCTGGCGGCCTTCTCGGGCGGCGCGCTGGACGATCCCCGGGTCGAGGTGCTGTCCGTCGACCTGCTGGCGTACCTGGCCGACGGCGACGGTGCCCGCTACCACGCGCTCTGCCTGGACGTCGACAACGGTCCGGACTGGACGGTCACCGACGCCAACGCCGGGCTGTACGGCCCGGACGGGCTGGCGCTGCTCCGGCACCGGCTGGAGCCGGGCGGGGTGCTGGCGGTGTGGAGCGCCCGGCCGTCCCCGGCCTTCGAGGAGGCGCTGCGGGCGGCCGGCTTCACCGATGTGGAGACCCGCGAGATCGCGGTGGCCCGGGGTGTTCCGGACGTCGTGCACCTGGCCCGCCGCGCGCGGTGAGCGCGGGACGGGCCAGGTGCGGCCGGACCCGGCCTACTTGAGGCCGTTGTCCACCGCGGCCATCAGCTCGCCGCTCGGGGTGTCGCCGTCGAAGGCCCAGATCATCGCGCCGGCCAGCCCCTGGGACTTGATCCAGGCGGTCTTGCGGGCGATCTCGATCGGGTCGTCGTAGGTGTAGAAGACGGTCCCGTTGTAGATGTAGGCGTGACCGGCCACCGGGTCGCGGTAGATGGTGTACCCGCCGCCGGCCGCCATGTCCTTCAGCTTCTTGTAGTCCTCGAAGCCCGCCTCGTAGCTGCCCGGGCCGGGGCCCGTCGCGGTCTGGAACAGGCCGTTGGTGGTGCCGCGCGGCACGCCCGTCCAGCCGCGCCCGTAGAACGGGATGCCCAGGGTGAGCTTGCTCTTCGGGGCGCCGCCGTCCACGTAGGCGCCGATCGCGACCTCGGAGCTGAACTGGCGGGCCGGCGGGTTCGGGTCGCCGGCGGCGACCTTGATGCCGGACTGCTGGTTGGTGACCATCTCCCAGCCGCCGTGGTAGTCGTAGCCCTGGATGGTGGCGAAGTCGAAGGCGGCGAACAGGCCGGGGACGTCGATGCCGGCGGCGATCTTGCCGGGGTCGGCCGGGAGGAAGGCGCTCAGCGTGTAGTGCTTGCCGGTGGTGGCCCCGAGGGCGTCCAGCTGGCGGCGGAACTCCTGGGCCAGCAGGACGTAGTTGGCCTTGTCGGCGGGCCGGAAGACGTTCCCGGCGTGGCCGTCGGAGTTCGGCCACTCCCAGTCGAGGTCGATGCCCTCGAAGATGCCGGCCGCGCTGCCCGCGCCGCCGCGGCCGTCGATCACCGGCAGGTTGCCCTTGATGTACATGTCGATGCAGGAGCTGACCAGCGCCTTGCGGGAGGCGTCGGTGGCCGCCGCGTCGGAGAAGTACTTGCTGTAGGACCAGCCGCCCAGCGAGATCTGCATCTTGAGGTTGGGGTACTTGGCCTTGAGCTGCTTCAGCTGGTTGAAGTTGCCGGCCAGCTTCTGGTCCCAGGTGTCGGTGGTACCGGCCACCGAGTTGCCGGCGTCCCAGCCCTTGCCGAAGTCGGCCCAGGCGTCACCGGCGCCGTCGCCCGCGTTCGGGTCGTTCTCCGGCCCGGCCGCCTTGTTGGTGATGAAGCACTGCTTGGTGCTCGGGTGGATGTTGGCGAAGGCGTAGTTGAGCACCGAGAGCCGGCCGGCCGAGCCCGAGGTGTCGAGCTGCTTCACGCTGTAGCCGCGGGCGTAGATGCTCCACTGGGTGAAGTAGCCGATCTTCAGCGCGCCGCCGGTGCCGCCCTTCTTGGTCCGGCCGGTGACCGGGCCGGAGACCGGGGAGACGTTGCCGGCCGCGTCGCGGGCCTTCACGGTGAAGGTGTACTCGGTGTCCGGGGCCAGGCCGCCGACCGTGCCGGAGGGGCTGGTGACGGTGGTGACCACGCCGTTGCTCGCGGAGATGTCGTAGGCGGTGACGCCGACGTTGTCGGTGCTGGGCGCCCAGCCGAGCGAGATCGAGCCGGAGTCCGAGCCGGTGACGGTCGGGGTGCCGGGGGTGGTCGGCGCCTCCTTGTCCTCGATCGGCGGCGGGGTGGTGACGCCTAGCGGACCGGCCGCCGCCGAGCGGTTGCCGGCCGCGTCGAAGGCCTGGACGGTGAACTGGTAGGTGGTGCCGCCGGTCAGGCCCTGCACGGTGACGGCGGTGGTGGCGCCGTCGGTGGTGGCCGCCTTGACGCCGTCCTTGAACACGTCGTACCCGGTGACGCCGACGTTGTCGGTGCTCGCCGTCCAGGAGAGCGCGGCCGTGGTCTGGGTGACGGTGCCGGACTTCAGGGCGCCCGGGACGGTCGGCGGGGTCAGGTCGTCGCCGCTGCCGTCGCACGGCTTGCCGTTCAGCTTGCAGTTCGCCAGGGGCTGGTAGGCGCCCGAGTAGGCGATGTTGAAGCCGACGTTGTAGGTGCCGCCGGCCGGCAGGGTCGAGGCCCAGCCCGGGTTCTTGACCGTGACGTGGGAGGCCGCCGTGGTGTAGGAGGCGTTCCACAGGCCCGCGACGGTGTTGCCGGAGGGCAGGTCGAACTCCAGGGTCCAGCCGTTGACCGCGGCGCTGGAGCCGTTGGTGATGGTGTAGCTGCCCTCGTACCCGCTGCCCCAGTCGCTGCCCTTGGTGAGGGCCGCGGTCAGGGACCCGGCGGCGGCCTGGGCGGCGGCCCGGGCGGCCGCGTCGGCGGAGGCGTGGGCCAGGGTGGCGGGGAGGGCCGCGCCGAGCAGGGGGACGAGCAGGGTTCCGGCCGCGAGGAGCGGCAGGCCGATCCGACGTCTGCGCATGGATGGGCTCCTGTCCTGGGGGCCCGGGCAGGACCGGACGCCCCGTTCCCGTGGGGAGGTGTCAGGTGCGTGGAGCAGCGTGCTCCGGACCGTGGGGGCGGCGCGGAACCGGTCCTCGGGCCGTCGGGTGCCGCGGAGGATCCTGAGCCGAGGGTAGGGAGCGGAGGATGAACTGGCAATGGGTCTGTACCACTTGTCGATCGTGGACATGACCCGGGGTGGACGGCGAACGCCCTGACGGCGGAGGTCGTCAGGGCGTTCGCGCGCCGGCGGTCCGGGGCCGGCGGGCAGGACGCGGCAGGCGGGGTACGGCGGGCTCAGCCGAAGGGGTCCTGCTCCGGCGCGGCGGCCGGCGGCGGGGCCGGGGCGGCGTCGGGCTGCGGGGCGAAGGGGTTGAAGTCCGGCGGCGGGACCATCACCGGGGTGCCCTTGGCGGGGCCCGGGCCGGTGGCCGGGGCGGCCGCGGGGACGGTCGGCGGGGTGCTGGGCGGCGGCGGTACGGCCGCCGGCCGGGGGGCCGCGACCGTGGTGCCGAACGGGTCGCCGGCCCGGTCCGCGGCGGTCACCGTGCCGAACGGGTCGGCGGCCGGGGCGGCCGCGGGCTGCGGGGCGGCGGGCAGCGGGGCGGCGGGCAGCGGTTCGGCGGCCGGGGCCCCCAGGATGCCGAAGGGGTCGAAGTCCGGCGGAGGGACCATCACCGGCGTGCCCTTGAGCGGCTCCGGCGTATCGGGGGCCTCCGGGGCGACCGGGTCGGCGGCCGGGGCGCCGAGGATGCCGAAGGGGTCGAAGTCCGGCGGGGGCACCATCACCGGCGTGCCCTTGGGCGGGGCGGGCGGCTGCGCGGCGTCGTCCGGGACCAGGATCGGCTGGGCCGGGGTCGGGTCGGCGACCGGGGCGAAGGGGTTGAAGTCGGCCGGCGGGATGCGGACCGGCGTGGCGTCCTCCGCCGGAGCCGGAGCCGGAGCCGGAGCCGGAGCGGGCGCAGGCGCCGGGGGCGAGGCGGGGGCGGGAACCGGGGGAGCGGGCGGCACGTCGATGGCGGGTGCCGGGGCGACCGGGGCGGCGGGCACGCCGTCCCAGCCGAACTGCACGCTCTTCAGCAGCTCGGCGAAGACGTCCGTGTACAGCTCCCAGTCCTGCGACTGGGCGGTGGTCAGCTGCACGCAGAGCACCGAGACGCCGTCCGGCAGCGGGACGAACGCCTCCACCACCGAGGTGACCGCCCAGCGGCGCCCCCCGTCGGAGGCCAGCGGGCCGGGCACCGGGACGCTGCGGGCCTCGACCAGGACGGCGGCCGGTCCGGCGGGCAGCAGCACCGTCCAGACCTCGGCGTGCCGCCGCACGGTGGCCAGTTCGGTGGCGAGCCCGGTGATCGGCAGCGGGTGGCGGGCCAGCGAGACGACCAGGGTCGCGTCGGTCGGCCGGCCGTCCAGGTGGAAGGCGCCGACACCGGCGTAGACGGCGCCGGCGGCGGTCACGGTGTCGGCCAGGGCGGCGGCGATCACCGCGAAGTCGCGGCGCTCGCCGGAACCGGCGCCGCTGAACAGCTCCTCGGCGGTCTCGGCCAGGTGCGCGGTCAGCGCGGCGGCGGCCGCGCCGGTGGCCGGGGCGACCCCCCGATCGGCCGGGATGCCGTCCACCGGGCCGGTGGGCACCGTCCGGGCGGAGGCGCCGGGCGGGCCGTCCGGCGAGGTGAGCGCGTGGAAGCCGGGCGGGACGACCAGGCGGACCTCGGCGCCCGCGCCGGTGGGCAGTTCGACCGGCTGCCGGGTCTGCCGGCCGCCGGCCAGGGCGGCCAGCGCCGCGGCGAAGGCGGGGCGGAGCTTGGGGTCGGCGGGCTCGCCGGTCACCGGCAGCTCGAAGGACCCGGCGGTGAGCGCCCCGGCGGAACCGGCCGCCGCGCCGCGGACCGGGCCGGCGGCGCCGTAGCGGGCCAGCAGCGCGCCGGTCGCCAGCGGGGCGAGCGCGGCGCCGGTGCCCGGGCGGGCGGTGCCGGCGGTGACCACCGTGCCGAGCCGGTCGACGGCGGTGTGCACCGGGCCGTTCGGCGCCAGCGGCAGGTGGAACAGGGCGCCGGCGGCCGGGTGCGCGGTGGCCCGCAGGGCGGTCAGCGCGGCGGCGGGGTGGCGCGAGGTCCGGGCGCCGAAGAGGGCGTCGGTGAGGCTGCCGAGGGTCGCGGAGACCCGCTCCGCGGCCGCGAAGGGGCTGGCCTCCGCGCTGAACTGGCCGTCCTGGGTCACCTGTTGAGCCCCCCGCTCCGTTCGCTGTGCGTTTCCGGTCCGTGGACCCGGGCCCGGGGGTGACCGGCGGGCCGTCAGATCCGTGCACATTCCTATCAGAGGCCGCCGACGCGCCAGAACCGGCCGTCCGGCGTCAGTCGGTGTCCGGGGCCGCGGGCCGGACGGAGGGGCCGGACGCCGGCGGGCCGGCGGGGTCCGCGGCGGGGCCGGCGGCCAGGGCGGTGAGGGCGTCGGCCAGGCCAGGGACGGCCAGCAGGCCCGCCAGGTCGTGCACCAGCCGTCCGGTCGGGCCGTCCGGGCGCTCGTCGGTGAAGAAGCCCGCCAGCTCGGCGGCCAGCGCGGGCTCCCGGGCGGCGGTCAGGGTGAGCGCCGCCACGAACTCCTGCACCAGGTGCAGCTGGAGGTCCGCCAGCGGCACCGAGCGGTCGGCCAGCCACTCCAGCGAGGTGATCTCGGCGTTGGCGATCCAGGCCCGGACGGTCAGCCGCAGCCCCGGGCTGGGCGAGGGCAGCGCCAGGTGGCCGAGGATCTGGTCGTGCGCGGCCTGCCGGACCTCGTCGATCACCGCCGAGGTGTTGGTGCTGGCCGTCACCGAACCGCCGCGCAGCAGCGCCGCGAAGCCGGGGCCGTGGCTCTGCACGAAGTCCAGGTAGCGGCCCATCACCCGGTACAGGCGCTCGGACAGCGGCCCCTCGGCCGGCTCCTCGAACCGGGCCGCCAGCTCCCGGCCGGCCCGGCGCAGCGACTCCTCGTAGATCGCCTGCTTGCCCGGGAAGTAGTGGTACACCAGCGGCCGGGAGGCGCCCGCGGCGGCGGCGATGTCGTCGATCGACACCTCCTCCGGCGGGCGGTGGCTGAACAGCTCCAGCGCCACGGCGATCAGCTGCTCGCGCCGCTCGTCCACGCTGAGCCGCCGGCGCGGTCGCCCGGCGGTCGCCGGGCGGTCGCCGCCCGCGGCTGCGGGGGCAAGAGAGGGGGCCGACGGCGTGCGGGATGCCATGCGCGCCACCCTATCCGTCCCGTCGGGCCGCCCGGTGCTCCAGGTAGCGGCGGTAGGCCTCCCGGCCGTCCGGGACGAAGGTGTCGCGCTCCAGCCGTTCGGCCAGCTCGGCCGGGGTGAGCCAGGCGTGCCAGGCCACCTCGGACTCCTGCGGGGCGACCGGGCCGTCCCACTCGGCCTCGTGGACGTCGGACCACCAGGCGAGGCGCTCGCTCCGGAACAGGAAGCGGAACAGCGGGCGCGGGACGATCCCGGTGACGCCCAGCTCCTCCTCGGCCTCCCGGACGGCGGCGCGCCCGTAGGTCTCGCCGGCGCCCACCACGCCGCCGACGAACATGTCGTGCGCGCCCGGGGCGAACAGCTTGGTGTCGGTGCGCCGGTGCACGAAGATCCGCCCGGCCGGGTCGCGGACCAGGACGAAGACGCACCGGTGGAGCAGCCCCCGCCGGTACACCTCCCCGCGCCGCTCGGTCCCGATCACCCGGTCGTGCTCGTCGACGACGTCCAGCAGTTCGTCGGAGGGATCGGCGGGACTGGTCTGCGCAGGCTCGGTCATGACCGACAGGTTAGGGTTTCCGGACGGATCATGAACGGACGGACGACGGGAACGGCGCGCGGTGGTGGAGATCTGGGGCGAGACGGCCGGGGGCTTCGAACCGGTGCGGGAGGCCTTCGCGCGCAACTTCCGCGAGTACGGGGAGCTCGGCGCGGCGTTCGCGCTGTACGTGCACGGCCGCAAGGTGGTCGACCTGTGGGGCGGCGACGCCCGGCCCGAGGTCGGCGGGCGGCCCGCGCCGGCGGTGCCCTGGACGGCGGACACCGCGCAGGTGCTGCGCTCGGTCACCAAGGGCGTGACCGCGGCCACCGCGCTGCTGCTCGCCGAGCGCGGGCAGCTCGACCTGGACGCCCCGGTGGTCGCGTACTGGCCGGAGTTCGGGGCGGCCGGCAAGGGCGGCGTGCCGGTCGGCTGGCTGCTGTCGCACCAGGCGGGGGTGCCCGCCCTGGACGTGCCGCTGCGGCTGGAGGACGTGCTCACCTGGGAGCGGGCGGTGGCCGCGGTGGCCGCCCAGGAGCCCGCCTGGGAGCCCGGCACGGCGCACGGCTACCACCCGTACACCTTCGGCTGGCTGGTCGGCGAGGTGGTGCGCCGGGTGAGCGGGCGGACCGTCGGCCAGTACTTCGCCGAGGAGATCGCCCGGCCGCTCGGCCTCGACCTGTGGATCGGCCTGCCGGCCGGCGCCGCGCCGAGGGTCGGCAGGCTGGTCGACCTCCCCGCGCCGCAGGCCGCCCGGACCGGGCCGAGCGGTCTGCGGCTGCGCGCCAAGGAGTCGGTCCGGGAGGCCTACCGGAACCCGGCCTCGCTGACCGCGCGGGCGTTCGCCTCGGTGCGGCCCGGGGTGGACCTGAACGACCCGGCGGTGCAGGCCGCCGAGATCCCCGGCGCGGGCGGCATCGGCACGGCGCGCTCGGTGGCCCGGTTCTACGCGTCGCTGATCGGCGCGGCCCACCGGCACGGCAGCGGCGGCGGGACGCTGCCGCCGCTGCTCGGGCCCGAGGTGCTGGCCCGGGCGGTCGGGCCGGTGGTCAGCGGCCCGGACCGGGTGCTGATCGTCAACTCGACCTTCGGGCTGGGCTTCTTCCGGCACAGCGCGACCGCGCCGATGGCCTCGCCGGCCAGCTTCGGCCACCCGGGGCGGGGCGGCTCGCTGGGCTTCGCCGATCCGGAACTCGGGATCGGATTCGGCTACGTCACCAACGGCATGCAGCCCGGGGTCACCGGGGACATCCGCTCCCGCACGCTGATCAGGGCGGTGCGGGAATGCCTCGGGGCGGCCTGAGCCGGCGGCCTGAGTCGGCGGCCCGCGGCGGGGCCCCGGGCCGGGGATCAGGCCTGGCCGGTCTCGAAGCGGCTGATCCGGCCGTCCTCGACGGTGAAGCGCCAGGCGGTGCGCATCTCGCCCCAGGTCTCGTTGCGGTAGTCGGCGACCAGCGCCCGGCCGCGGTCGGACTCGGAGCGGACCTCGATGTGGCCGCGGACGGTGAAGATCTCCCGGTCGATCCAGTCCTGGAGGTCGCGCTCGGAGCCGTCGTCGGCCATGGTCGCGTCCGGGGCGAGCAGGTCGACGAAGGCCTGCCGGTCACCGGCGTTGATCGCGGTGACGGCGGCGCGCACGGTCGGGTCGGAGAGTTTGGCGGGGGCGATGGTCATCCGGTCTCCCAGGAGTCGCGGCGGGTCGGGACTCCTGTTTTAGGGCGTCTGCCGGGACGCGCCGCGCATGTCGGCGGCGCGTCGGGGATTTCCGGGGATTCATGTGCTTGGATCCCGGCACGGGTGTTGTGTCCCCCAGGGATCCCCGGGCTGGCCACGGGGAGTGGCAGACGGGGTGGGAAGCCGGCCGGCCCGGCTTCCCACCCCGCGTTCCGGGGCCGCGCGGTCAGAACAGACCCAGGGCCTGCGGGGAGTAGCTGACCAGCAGGTTCTTGGTCTGCTGGTAGTGCTCCAGGACGGCCTTGTGGCCCTCCCGGCCGATGCCGGAGTTCTTGTACCCGCCGAACGCCGCGTGCGCCGGGTAGGCGTGGTAGCAGTTGGTCCAGACCCGGCCGGCCTGGATGGCGCGGCCCGCCCGGTAGGCGGTGGTGCCGTTGCGGGTCCAGACGCCGGCGCCGAGCCCGTACAGGGTGTCGTTGGCCAGCGCGACCGCGTCGTCGAAGTCCTCGAAGCGGGTCACCGCGAGGACGGGGCCGAAGATCTCCTCCTGGAAGATCCGCATCCCGTTGACGCCCTCGAACACCGTCGGCGTGACGTAGTAGCCGCCGGACAGCGCGCCGCCGAGGTCGGCCCGCTCGCCGCCCGTCAGCACCTTGGCGCCCTCCGCCTGGCCGATCTCGACGTAGGAGAGGATCTTGCGCAGCTGCTCGTCGCTCGCCTGCGCGCCGACCTGGGTCGCGGTGTCCAGCGGGTTGCCCTGGCGCAGCCCGCGCACCCGCTCCAGGCCGTCGGCGAGCAGCCGGTCGTAGACCGAGGACTCGATCAGCGCCCGGCTCGGGCAGGTGCAGACCTCGCCCTGGTTGAGCGCGAACATCGCGAAGCCCTCGACGGTCTTGTCGTAGAAGGCGTCCTGCTCGGCGGCGACGTCGGCGAAGAACAGGTTGGGGCTCTTGCCGCCGAGCTCCAGCGAGACCGGGATGAGGTTGCCGCTGGCGTACTGCGAGATCAGCCGGCCGGTGGTGGTCTCGCCGGTGAAGGCGACCTTCCGGATCCGGTCGCTGGAGGCGAGCGGGCGGCCGGCCTCCAGGCCGAAGCCGTTGACCACGTTGAGCACGCCCGGCGGCAGCAGGTCGGCGGTCAGCTCGGCCAGCAGCAGGACGGAGGCCGGGGTCTGCTCGGCGGGCTTCAGCACGACCGCGTTGCCGGCCGCCAGCGCCGGGGCGATCTTCCAGACGGCCATCAGGATCGGGAAGTTCCACGGGATGATCTGGCCGACCACGCCCAGCGGCTCGTGGAAGTGGTACGCCACGGTGTCCTCGTCCAGCTGGGACACGCCGCCCTCCTGGGCGCGCAGCGCGCCGGCGAAGTAGCGCAACTGGTCGACCGCCAGCGGCAGGTCGGCGCCCAGGGTCTCGCGGACCGGCTTGCCGTTCTCCCAGCTCTCGGCGACGGCGAGCCGCTCCAGGTTCTGCTCGATCCGGTCGGCGAGCCGCAGCAGCACCAGGGCGCGCTCGGCGGGCGGGGTGCGGCCCCAGGCGGGGGCGGCCGCGTGGGCGGCGTCCAGCGCGGCCTCGATGTCCTCGGCGGTGCCGCGGGCGACCTCGGTGAAGACCTCGCCGGTGACCGGGCTGGGGTTCTCGAAGTACTGGCCGAGGACCGGCGGCGTCCACCGGCCGCCGATCCAGTGCTCGTAGCGGGACTGGTAGCTGACGACGGATCCGGGCTGCCCGGGGGGCTGGAAGACCGGCATGCTCTGGTGCCTCCTCGCGCTGTCGGGGGCGCCGCTCCGGCGCGCGGGCCGGAGCGGCGCGCCGGGCCGCGCAGGGAGGCGGCCCGGCGGAGGGTACGGACACACACGCGCGTCGGGCGCACCCCGTGCCGGGGGCGTCCGCCGGGCAGCACCCTAGCCGGGGGACGGCCGGTTCGGCTACGGTCCGTGCGACGGCGGTTGACGCAGGGTGGTGTGATCCGGCCGCCGGGGCCGGGTCATCGGGCCTCCTGGTAGCGGCCGGTGCGGCGCTCCCAGCTCAGGTAGCCGGCCAGCCAGGTGACCAGGCCCTCGGCGTAGCGCTGGGCGACGATCCGCTCCACCCGGGCCAGGCCGAGCTCCCGGTGGACGTCGGGCAGCCCCTCGTGCAGTTCGCGGGCGCGCTCGACCATCAGCTGTGCCTCGGCCATCACCACGGCGCAGGCCTCCTCGGCGGAGCAGCCGCGCTCCCGGCGCACGATCATCACCAGGTTGTTGACGTCGCCGCGCGGCGCCTCCAGCGGGAATGAGCGCACGTCGTTGGTGAGCGAGGGGATGTCGGCGGCGAGCTGGCGCAGCTGGCGCAGCACCGGGTGGTGCAGCACGGCCGGCGGCACCTCGAAGCGGCCGAGCCGCTCGATCATGTCGAAGATGGTCTCCATCGCGGCGGTGCCGCGCCGGAGCACCTGGTAGCCGGCCCGGTCCGGCGGGCGCGGGCTGATGCGTCCGGCGGCCTCGGCGGGGTGCGAGGCGAGGTAGTACTCCCAGTTGTACGCGGCGCGCGCCTGCCAGCGCGCCGGCATGCCCTGGGCGCTGCGCTCCCAGAGGTCGGCGAAGGCGGTCTCCACGGGGGAGCCGCGGTCGGGCTGCGCGCCGTGCAGGACGGCGATCAGCCGGTCGCAGATCGGGGCGACCTCGGTGGGGCGGCGGCCGAGCGGGCCGTCGAACTGGTCGTCGAAGAGGAAGTAGAAGCCCATGAGGTCGGCCGCGAGCGCGAGTTCGTCGGGCCCGGAGTCGGGGTAGCCGAGGGCCGCGAGGTCGACCACGTCCCAGTGGGCGTAGGAAGGATGGGCCGGGTCGGGCAGCAGGGGGTGGCGGGTCAGCCAGGCGCGGTGCAGTTCGGCGGCGTACGGCCCGTGGCCGCTGCGACGGTACGGGAACGGAATCTGAAGTGAGGTGTCGTCAGACATCGGACTCCCGGAGCTGCGAAGAATTGGGGTCACTGATGGGTATTGATGTCGCGGGTGGGGGAGTTGGTTCGCCGGGGCCGGAAGGTGCTGCACGGTCATGGCATGATCAACTCGACTGGCGGGGCGTAGAGTATCTGATGCAATGATCTGACGTTAGGGATATAGGGCAATTGCCCTCGGCAAGCACTCCAAACCCTTCAACTCGCCCCTCGCCTGCGTGAATACACTCCACCAGGCCCCCTGCGGCGCTAACCTCGGCTCCACGAGCAGGGATCGGCGAGGCGGAGGCACGACGGTGACCGAGCGGGACAGGGATTTCCGGGCGGAGGCGAGGCCCGGCGCGCGGGAGACGGAAGGCGCCCTCAGCCGCATCAGACTGCGTGACCGCGACGCCGAACTCCGCTCCGCCGAGGCCGCGGTGGACAAGCTCTGCCGCGACTTCGCGGCCGGCGGCACCGAGATCGGCGAGCTGCTCACCTTCTCCGGCCGGCCCGGCATCGGCAAGACCAGCCTGCTGCACGAGGTCCGCCGGATCGCCAAGCTGCGCGAGGGCGCCACCGTCCTGTTCGCCCGCGGCGGCGAGCGCCAGTTCAACGAGCCGTACCACGTGCTGCGCCAGCTCCTCCAGCCGGTGCTCGGGGCCATGGAACCGGACGAGTTCAGCCAGGTGATGGGCACCTGGGAAGAGGTCGTCGGACCGGCGATGGGCCTCAAGCAGCCCAGGAAGGGCGCCCGCCGCCTGGACCCGCAGGGCGTCCGCGACGGCCTCGACTTCGTCCTCACCCAGCTCGCCCCGCGGCGCGCCCCGCTGGTGATGATCGTCGACGACCTGCACTGGGCCGACCTCGAATCGCTCGGCTGGCTGGCCCAGTTCGCCGTCCGGGCCCGTGAACTGCCGGTCCTGCTGGTCTTCGCCTACCGCGACGACAGCGCCGACTGGCAGCAGGAGACCCAGGAGCACCAGCGCGCGGTAGCCGGGCTCGCCACCCGCCGGCACGAGCTGAGCCGGCTGTCCCTGGTCGCGGTCACCGACATGATCCGCGCCGAACTCGGCGACAAGGCCGAGGACGCCTTCTGCTACGAGTTCTGGAACGTCGTCAACGGCAACCCCTTCGAGGTCGTCGCACTGCTCGACCAGGTCCGCGACCAGGAGCTCGAACCGGTCGAGGAGAACTCCCAGCAGCTGCGCGAACTCGCCGTCGACGCCACCGGGATGACCCTCAAGTCCTGGCTGGACCGGCTCGGCGCGGCCACCCTGCGCTTCGCCTGGGCCGCCGCGATGCTCGGCACCGACATCCGGCCGGACCTCGCCACCCGGATCTCCGCCCAGACCGCCGAGGGCGCCCGCGAGTCCGTCAAGGAACTGCGCAAGCAGCGCGTCCTCACCGCCACCCCGAACGGCAACCTCGAATTCGTCCACCCGCTGATCGCCAGCTCGATCTACAACACCATGCCCGAGGCCACCCGCACCGGCATGCACGGCGTGGCCGCCGCCGAGATCGAGAACGCCGGGCTCGGCCTGCTCGCCGCCTCCCGCCACCTGGTGGAGACCTTCGCGGGCGAGGGCGACGACCGCACCGTCCGCAAGCTGCGCCGGGCCGCCTCCGAACACCTGCTGATCGGCGCGCCCGAGGCCGCCCAGCGCTGCCTCCACCGCGCGCTGGCCGAGCCGCCGGACGACCAGGACCGCGCCGAGGTGCTGTACGAGCTGGGCTGCTCCGCCCTGCTCACCGACCCCGCCGCCACCGTCAACCAGCTGAGGCTCGCGCTCGACCCGGAGGAGGGACCGCTGCGCCCCTCGATGCGGATCGACGCCACCTTCCGGCTCTCCGAGGTGCTCGCGCACAGCGGCGAGCTGCGCCAGGCCGCGGTGGTCTGCCAGGAGGAGGCGGAGAAGACCACCGGTGACCCGGAGGGCCGGCTGCGACTGGAGGCCGCCTCGTTCATGTGGCACGCCTACCGCAAGTCCGAGGAGGACGGCCCGGCCCGCTCCGCCCGGCTCGGCGCGCTCTGCGAGAGCCTCACCGGACGGGAGGCGGCCGACCGGGCGGTGCTGGCGCTGCGGGCCTGGGACCTCACCCTGCGCGGCGAGCCCTCCGCCGAGGTGCTGCGGCACGCCGACGACGTGCTGGACAACGGCCGGCTGCCCAAGGGCCTCGGCTGGACCGACAACACCTGGGGCTTCGAGCTGCCCGCCACGCTCGGCCTCTCCTACACCTACAGCGACCGGATCGCCCAGGCCGAGCGGCTCTTCTCGGACGCCATCGTCCAGTTCGAGGTGGCGGGCTGGAGCGGGGCCCACCGGGGCTTCGCCTACTTCCTGATGGGCCTGGCCCGGTTCCGCCGCGGCCTGCTCGCCGAGGCCGAGGACTTCCTGCGCCGGGCGCTGCGGCTCTCCGAGCGGATCAGCGCCAGACTGCCGCTGGCCTGGGACGCGGTCGGCGTGCTGATCGACACCCTGATCGCCCGCGGCCGCAGCCAGGAGGCCTGGGAGCTCGCCATCGACTTCGGCTTCCACCCGCCGTACCACCCCACCGCGATGGTGCTGCCCGACGCCGCCTCGCTGTACGGGAAGCTGCTGCTCGCCGTCGGCCGGCCCGCCGGTGCGGCCGCCGCGCTCACCGAGGCCGGCGCCCAGCTGGACGTCCGGGGCTGGCACAACACGGTCTGGGCGCCGTGGGCCGGGCACCTGGCCATCGCGCTCGCCCAGGACGAGCCGGAGCGGGCCCGCGCCTACGCCCGGCGCTCGGTCGTCGACGCGGAGCGCTTCGGCACCGCCTCGGCGATCGGCACCGCGCTGCGGCTGCACGCCCAGATCGAGGACGGCCAGCAGGCGGTCGAGCTGCTGGAGCGGGCGGTGGCCCACCTCGGCCAGTCGCCGGCCGGCTACGAGCACGCCGTCGCCCTGGTCGACCTCGGTGCCGCGCTGCGCCGGGTCGGCCGGCTGGAGGACGCCCAGGAGTACCTGTACCAGGGCATCGAGCTGGCCCAGCACTGCGCGGCGGACGGGCTGGTCGACCGGGCCCGGCGCGAGCTGGCCAACTACGGCCTGCGGCCCAACCGGCTCGGCGACGCCCGGGAGACGCTCAGCCAGCCGGAGTGGGACATCGCCGAGCTGGCCGTGCGGGGCGTGCCGCCGCAGCGGATCGCCGATCACCTGGCGCTGCCGCTCAGCCTGGTCAACCGGAGGCTGGCGGCCGTCTACCGCAAGGCCGGCAGCGGTCCCGACGGCCTGGCCGCCGCGCTCGGCCTGCCGCCCGCGCAGCGGGACGGCTCGGACCCGCTCGACGGGCCGGGCGGACCGGGCGGACCGGACAGCCTCGGGGAAGGCTTCAGCCTCGGCCGCTGATTCCCCGGCCGCTGATTCCCCGGCCGCCGGCTCCTCGGCCACCGGCTCCCGGTCGCCGGCTCCGCAGCGCACCGAGCGCCGGACGGCGCGCGGGCACTCGATGAGCGCCCCCGCGCCGTCCCCGCTCACTAAGCTGACGCCGACCCGGGCCCGTACGGGACCCGGTACCCCGGCGAAGGGCGGGCGCTTTCCGGTGGCCCGCCAGTGAGGAGCAGGCCATGGCGACGCCCCCGGCGAACGGGCCGCAGACCACCAGCGTGCGGCGCGAGCCCTTCGAACCCTCGGGCGCGGGCGCCGCGATCGAACGGTGGACGCTGCGCGCCGGCCCGTACGAGGCGAGCGTGCTCACCCTCGGCGCCACCCTGCACACCCTGGTCGCCCCCGACCGTGACGGCCGCCCCGCCCAGGTGCTGCTCTCCACCGACCGGCTGGCCGACATCCTCGGCCCGGCCCGCCACTACGGCACCGTGGTCGGCCGCTACGCCAACCGGATCGACCGCGCCAGCATCACCGTCGACGGCGAGGAGCACCAGCTCGCCCCGACCGGCGGCGGGATCACCCTGCACGGCGGCCCGGACGGCTTCGCGCACCGGATGTGGGCGGCCGAGGAGGTGCCCGGCGGCGTCCGGCTGACGCTGCACAGCCCCGACGGCGACCAGGGCTTCCCGGGCGCGCTCGACGTCACCGTCGACTACACCCTGGACGCCGGCGGCGAGCTGGCGATCCGCTACCACGCGGTGACGAGCGCGCCGACCGTGGTCAACCTCACCAACCACGCCTACGTCAACCTGGCGGGCGAGGGCTCCGGGGACGTCCTCGGCCACCTGCTCACCCTGGACGCCGACGGCTACACCCCCGCCGACGAGCGGCAGATCCCGCACGGCCGGATCGAGCCGGTGGCCGGCACCCCGTTCGACTTCACCACCGCCCGCCCGATCGGCAAGTCGGTGCACGACGGCCACCCGCAGCTGGCCGGGCCCGGCGGCTACGACCACAACTGGGCGCTGCGGCCCCGTCCGGCGGACGGCGGCCCGGCCCCGGCGGCGCGGCTGGAGGACCCGGTCAGCGGGCGCACCCTGGAGGTGCTGACCACCGAGCCCGGCATCCAGGTCTACACGGCCAACAAGTTCCAGGGCGCGGTCACCGGCGCGAGCGGGGTGCCGTACGGGCCGTTCGCCGGGATCGCGCTGGAGACCCAGCACTTCCCGGACTCCCCGCACCACCCGGCCTTCCCGAGCACCGTGCTGCGCCCGGGGGAGGAGTTCCGCTCGACCACCGTGCTGCGCTTCGGAACCACCGGCTGACGGGGGCGCTGCAAGGGCCTTTCACCACGGAGGGTGGCCCCGGCGGTCGCGACCGACCGGGGCAAACCGGACAAAACGCAAGGAATTCCCGGGCCGTCAACTACTGAGCGGCAACGTGGAGGACACGCGGGTGTAACGATCGCTGTTTCTTGCAGAAACTTGCTGCAAGGGGTTTCCGTCGTTGTTGCCCCGCTGTTAACTTCCTTGCGGGCCCGGCGGCAGCAACGGTGCGGTCGGCGCGAGGCAAGGCAGCCATTATGCGCCTGTCTCCGAACATTTCGGGCACCCCCACCCTCCAAGGAGTTCAAATGCGGCGTGGCATCGCGGCCTCTGCCCTCGTTGTGGCCCTCGCGGTCTCGATGGCTGCCTGTGGCAGCAGCGGCTCCAGCTCGGACGGCAAGGCCGACGGGCCGGTCACCCTCACCTACTGGGACACCTCGAACGCCACCAACGAGGCGCCGAACTACCAGGAGCTCGTCAAGAAGTTCGAGGCCGCCAACCCGGGCGTCAAGGTCGACTTCGTCAACGTGCCGTTCGACCAGGCGCAGAACAAGCTCCAGACCGCGATGGGTGCCAAGGGCGCGCCGGACGTGTTCCGCTCCGAGGTCGGCTGGACCGCCGCCTTCGCCAAGGCCGGCTACCTGTCGCCGCTGGACGGCACCGCGGCCGCCGCCGACTCCGCCAAGTTCCAGCCCAGCCTGATCCAGCAGGCCACCTACGAGGGCAAGCTCTACGGCGTGCCGCTGGTGACCGACACCCTCGGCCTGCTCTACAACAAGGAGCTCTTCGCCAAGGCCGGCATCACCGCCGCCCCCACCACCTGGGACGAGCTGAAGACCGCCGCCGCCGCGGTCAAGGAGAAGGCCGGCGTCGACGGCTTCTGGCTGAAGGCCGCCGACGGCTACTACGCGATGCCGTTCCTGTTCGGCGAGGGCACCGACACGGTCGACGCCAAGGGCAAGAGGATCACCGTCGCCGGCCCGGAGGCCGTCAAGGCCGTCGAGACCTACAAGTCCCTGTTCACCGCGCCCGGCACCGCCAAGGCCGACGTCACCACCGACGCCTACGCGCACATGATGGACGCCTTCAACAGCGGCAAGGTCGCGGCGATCGTCCAGGGCCCCTGGGAGATCACCAACATCTACAAGGGCTCCGCCTTCGCCGACAAGGCCAACCTCGGCATCGCCCCCGTCCCGGGCGGCTCCGCGGGCAAGGGCGGCGCCCCGACCGGCGGCCACAACATCTCCGTCTACGCCGGTGCCGACAAGGCCCACAAGGCCGCCGCCGAGAAGTTCGCCGCCTTCATGACCTCGGCCGAGAGCCAGGCCTTCATCGCGCAGAAGAACTCCACCTTGCCGACCCGCGAGGACGCCTTCACCCCCGAGGTCAAGGCCGACCCCGGCATCGCCGGCTTCCAGGCCGTGCTGTCGAGCGCCAAGCCGCGCCCCGAACTGCCGGAGTACAGCTCGCTGTTCGCGTCGCTGGGCACCAACCTCGGCAAGATCGTCCAGGGCACCGCGACCCAGGACGGCCTGAACACCGTCGCCACCGACTACGCCAAGCTCCTCCCGGGCTTCGCCAAGTAGTCCTTCCCCCAGCCGTCCGGCCCGCCGTTCCCCCGGCGGGCCGGGCGGCCGGACCCGTAGCAGCAGCCGCCGAAGCGAGGCGGCGGACCTCCCCCGAGAAGGTGTCGAACCATGTCAGTCGCCGTGCAGGGCGCCACCGGCCAGGGCAGCCGGCAGCGCGATCCGCGTCCGGGCCTGATGGAGCGCTTCAAGCGCTCGTACGCCAAGCACTGGTACGCCTATGCGATGATCACCCCGGTCGTGCTCGTCCTCGGCGTCCTGGTGCTCTACCCGCTCGCCGAAGGCCTCTGGCTCACCCTCACCGACGCCAACAGCCTCAACGTCGCCCGGAAGATCGGCGCCAACGAGATCCCGGCGAGCTACCGGTTCGTCGGCTTCGACAACTACGCCGACATCCTCTGGGGCCCCGGCTCGTACGACCGCTTCTGGTCGCACTTCGTCTGGACCATCGCCTGGACCGCCCTCTGCGTCGGCCTGCACTACACCATCGGCCTGGGCCTCGCCCTGCTGCTCAACCAGAAGCTGCGCGGCCGCGCCGTCTACCGGATGCTGCTCATCCTGCCCTGGGCCGTGCCGACCTTCGTCACCGTCTTCTCCTGGCGGCTGATGCTCGCCGACGGCGGCGCCGTCAACGGCCTGCTCTCCGCCCTGCACCTGCCCGAGCCCGGCTGGCTGGACGACCCCACCGCGCAGAAGGCCGCCGCCGTCCTGGTCAACACCTGGGTCGGGGTGCCGTTCATGATGATCTCGCTGCTCGGCGGCCTGCAGTCGATCCCCGCCGAGCTGTACGAGGCCGCCGAGATGGACGGCGCCACCGCCTGGCAGCGCTTCCGCCACGTCACCCTGCCCGGCCTGCGCACCGTCTCCTCGACCGTCGTACTGCTCGGCGTCATCTGGACGTTCAACCAGTTCGCCGTCATCTTCCTGCTGTTCGGCAACGGCGCCCCCGACGCCCAGCTGCTGGTCACCTGGGCCTACCGGCTCGGCTTCGGCCAACAGCCCCGGGACTACGCGCAGTCCGCCGCCTACGGCGTCATCCTGCTCTCCATCCTGATCGTCTTCACCGCCTTCTACCGCCGCTGGCTCGCCCGCAACGAGCGGGCGAACGGCTGACCCGGCGAATCCAGCGACCACGAAGGAGGCACCCCGATGAGCACCACCACCGACCGACCCACCCCCCTCGCCGCCCGGCGCGCGGCCCCCGCCGCCCGGCCCGCCAAGGCCCGCCCGCGCGGCGCGAACAGCCCGCTCGCCAGGGCCCTGATGCACGGCGCGCTGATCCTGGCCAGCCTGATCGCGCTGTTCCCGGTGGCGTGGATCCTCTACGTCTCGTTCGGCCCGGACAAGACCGACTACCTGCACCCCGGCGCGATCCTCGACAAGATGACCCTCGCGAACTACCGCACGGTGCTGTTCGACACCGACTTCTTCCGGTGGTTCGGCAACGCCTTCCTGGTCTCCGGCGTCACCACCGTGTTCGGCGTGCTGATCGCCGCCTCCACCGGTTACGCCGTCTCCCGGATGCGCTTCCCCGGCCACCGGCCGCTGATGTGGTCGCTGCTGGTCACCCAGATGTTCCCGATCGCGGTGCTGATCGTTCCGATGTACACGATCCTCTCCGAGCTCGACCTGCTGGACAGCTACGCCGGCCTGATCCTGGTCTACTCGACCACCACCGTGCCGTACTGCGCCTGGCTGATGAAGGGCTACTTCGACACCATCCCGGTGGAGATCGACGAGGCCGGCCGGGTCGACGGGCTCACCCCGTTCGGCACCTTCTGGCGGCTGGTGCTGCCGCTCGCCCGCCCGGGCCTGGCGGTCGCCGCGTTCTACTCCTTCCTCACCGCCTGGGCCGAGGTCGCCTTCGCCTCCACCTTCATGCTCAGCTCCGACAAGTACACCCTCGCCGTCGGGCTCCAGACCTTCGTCAGCGAGCACGACGCCCAGTGGAACCTGATGGCCGCGACCGCCGTGCTGATCGCGATCCCCTCCTCGGTCCTCTTCTACCTGGTGCAGCGCCACCTGGTGACCGGCCTGACCGCCGGCGCCTCGAAGTCCTGACCGGCGCCCCCGCCGGCGTCCCGACCGCTCCGCCCGCCCCACTCCCCAAGGGATACCGTCCATGACCCAGAACCTGGCCGACACCTCCCGGCCCGCCGCCGACGCCACCGCTCACGAGGCCGGTGCCGGCGCGGACAGCGGCTGGTGGCGGGACGCGGTCATCTACCAGGTGTACCCGCGCAGCTTCGCCGACTCCAACGGCGACGGCATGGGCGACCTGCCCGGCGTCCGCAGCCGCCTGCCCTACCTGCGCGACCTCGGCGTGGACGCCGTCTGGCTCTCGCCCTTCTACGCCTCCCCGCAGGCCGACGCCGGCTACGACGTCGCCGACTACCGCGCCGTCGACCCGATGTTCGGCAGCCTGCTGGACGCCGACGCGCTGATCCGCGACGCGCACCGGCTGGGCCTGCGGATCATCGTCGACCTCGTCCCCAACCACTCCTCCGACCAGCACGAGTGGTTCAAGCGCGCCCTGCGCGAGGGCCCCGGCTCCCCGCTGCGCGACCGTTACCACTTCCGCCCCGGCAAGGGCCAGGACGGCGAACTGCCGCCCAACGACTGGGAGTCCATCTTCGGCGGCCCGGCCTGGACCCGCACCGCGAACCCGGACGGCACCCCCGGCGACTGGTACCTGCACCTGTTCGCCCCCGAGCAGCCCGACTTCAACTGGGAGAACCCGGCGGTCGCCGACGAGTTCCGCTCCATCCTGCGGTTCTGGTTGGACATGGGCGTCGACGGCTTCCGTATAGACGTCGCCCACGGCCTGGTCAAGGCCCCCGGCCTGCCCGACCTCGGCGGCGCCGACCAGCTCAAGCTGCTCGGCAACGACGTCATGCCCTTCTTCGACCAGGACGGCGTGCACGCGATCTACCGCAGCTGGCGCACGATCCTCGACGAGTACCCGGGCGAGCGGATCGGCGTCGCCGAGGCCTGGACCCCGACCGTCCAGCGCACCGCCAACTACGTGCGGCCCGACGAACTGCACCAGGCCTTCAACTTCCAGTACCTCGGCACCTCCTGGGACGCCGCCGAGCTGCGCGCCGTGATCGACCTCTCGCTCGACTCGATGCGCCCGGTCGACGCCCCCACCACCTGGGTGCTCTCCAACCACGACGTCACCCGGCACGCCACCCGGTTCGCCAACCCGCCCGGCCTCGGCACCCAGATCCGCACCCCCGGCGACCGCGGGCTCGGCCTGCGCCGCGCCCGCGCCGCCACCCTGCTGATGCTCGCCCTGCCCGGCTCCGCCTACGTCTACCAGGGCGAGGAGCTCGGCCTGCCGGACGTCACCGACCTGCCCGACGAGGTCCGCCAGGACCCGTCGTTCTTCCGCCAGGCCGGCCAGGACGGCTACCGAGACGGCTGCCGCGTCCCGATCCCGTGGTCCGGCACCGAGGCCCCGTACGGCTTCGGCCCGACCGCCGGCGGACCGTCCTGGCTGCCGCAGCCCGCCGAGTGGGCCGCGCTCAGCGTCGAGGCGCAGACCGGCGACCCGACCTCCACCCTGGAGCTGTACCGCTCGGCGCTGGCGCTGCGCAAGTCGCGGCCCGAACTCGGTGCCGGCACGGACGTCGAGTGGCTGGAGAGCCCCGAGGGCACCCTGGCGTTCCGCCGCGGCTCCTTCGTCTGCACCGTCAACACCACCGGCGCCCCGGTCCGGATACCGGCCCCCGGCCGCCCGCTGCTCACCTCCGCCGGCGCCGACCCGGTGGTGGCGGACGGCGAGGCGGTGCTCGCCGCCGACAGCACCGACTGGTGGGCGGTCTGACGTGGTTGCAATAGGCTCTGGGACCGTGACTACGGCGCGACTCTCAGACATCGCGGCGCAGGCGGGGGTCAGCGAAGCCACCGTCTCCCGCGTGCTCAACGGCAAGGCCAACGTCTCGGCCACCACCCGGCAGACCGTGCTGGCGGCCCTGGACGTGCTCGGCTACGAGCGGCCGACCCGGCTGCGCCGGCGCAGCGCCGGGCTTATCGGGCTGATCACCCCGGAGCTGAGCAACCCGATCTTCCCGGCGCTGGCCCAGGTGATCGAACAGGTGCTGAGCCGGCACGGCTACACGCCGGTGCTCTGCACCCAGACCCCCGGCGGCTCCACCGAGGACGAACTGGTGGAGATGCTGGTCGACCGGGGCGTGGCGGGCATCGTGTTCGTCTCCGGCCTGCACGCCGACTCCACCGCCGACCACGACCGGTACGCCCGGCTGGCCGGGCGCGGGGTGCCGTTCGTGCTGATCAACGGTTACAGCGAGCGGATCGACGCGCCGTTCATCTCGCCGGACGACCGGGCGGCGATGTGGATGGCCGTCCAGCACCTCGCGGAACTCGGCCACGAGCGGATAGGCCTGGCCGTCGGTCAGCAGCGGTACGTGCCGGTGCTGCGCAAGATCGAGGGCTTCACCGCGGCCCTGCGGGAGGTGTCCGGGCGCACCCGGGAGGAGGCCGAGGCGCTGGTCCACCACACGCTGTTCAGCGTGGAGGGCGGGCACGCGGCGGCCGGGGCGCTGCTCGACAAGGGCTGCACGGCGATCGTCTGCGGCAGCGACATGATGGCGCTCGGCGCGATCCGGGCGGTCCGGCAGCGGGGCCTGTCGGTGCCGCAGGACGTCTCGGTGGTCGGCTTCGACGACTCGCCGCTGATGGCTTTCACCGAGCCGCCGCTGACCACCGTCCGCCAGCCGGTGGAGGCGATGGCCACCGCGGCGGTCGACGCGCTGCTGGAGGAGGTCGGCGGGAACGCCGTGCAGCGCGGGGAGTTCATGTTCCAGCCGGAGCTGGTGATGCGGGGTTCGACCGGCGCCCGCGCGCGCTGAGCGGAACGCCGGAGCGGCCCGGGAGCGGTGTGGTCCCGGGCCGCTCCGGCGTTTCCGCGCTCAGCCCTCCTGGGCGGTCGGGCGGTCCTGGGAGACCCGGTGGCCGTCGGCGGCGTCGCCGGTGCGGCTCTCGGTGCGTCGGCCCCGCTCCAGGTAGTCGCGGAGGATCAGTTCGACGGCGTCCTGCGGGCTCTTGGTGCCGGACAGCATCATCACGTCGATCGCGAGGTTGGCGTCGAGCGAGACGGTGACCTGGGCCATGGTGACTCCTTCTCGGGTGCAGGGCAGCAGCATGCCCGCTGCGGTCCCGGTTTGGCCATGGCCCTCCGGGCACGCCGCAGCCCCCGGGGAGGAGCGACCGGACTCTCCCCGGGGGCTGCGGTGTGACGGGATCAGACCCGGCCGGCGAAGTCCGGGGCCCAGTTGGCGATCGTCTGGAGGCGCACGCCCGAGCTCGGGTTGGCGGCCTCGACGTACTTGCCGTCGCCGATGTAGAGGGCGACGTGGTAGACGCCGGAGTCCTTGCCGTTGTTGGACCAGAACAGCAGGTCGCCCGCCTTGAGGGCGTCCAGCGAGACGTGGGTGGACGCGGCGGCCTGGTCGGCGGCGACGCGCGGGACGGAGACGCCCGCGGCGCGCAGCGCGGCCTGGGTCAGGCCGGAGCAGTCCCAGCCGCCGTTGCCGGTGCCGCCGTAGACGTAGGCCTGGCCGACCTTCGACTGGGCGAAGGCGACGGCGGCGGCCATGCTGCCGGTGGCGGTCGGGGCCGGGGTCTCGGCCTGCGCGGCGGGCTTGCTCGCCGGCTTGGCGGCCGGGGCCTGGGACTGGGCCGGGGCGGCCGGGGCCTGGGTCCCGCCCTGCGCGCCGCCCTGGGCGCGGTTGAACCAGTCGAAGCCCTGGCGCTCACCGAGGGTCAGGTGCTGGCCCGGGTAGATGGTGTGCGGGCCGTCGGTCAGGGTGGCGCGGTTGAGCTCGTACAGGCGCTGCCAGCCGCCCTGGACCTGGTGCTCGTCGGCGATGCTGGACAGCCAGTCGCCGGCGGCCACGGTGTAGTCCTGGGTGGCCTGCTGGCCGGCCTGCTGGCGCCACTGCCCGCCGTCCTGGCGCTGCTGCGGGGCGGCGGCGGTGCCGGAGGCGGCCGGGGCGGGGGTCTGCGGCTCGGTGGCGGGCTTGGCGGCCGGGGCCGGGGTCTGCGGCTTGGCGGCGGGCTTGGCGGCCGGGGTCTGGGCCGGGGCCGGGGTCTGCGCGGCCGGCTTGGCGGCGGAGGTGTCCACCGCGGCCGGGGTGCCGCCCTTGGTCAGACCGGCCTGGACCGAGCAGACCGGCCAGGCGCCGGGGCCCTGGACGGCCAGGACCTTCTCGGCGGTCGCGATCTGCTGGTCCTTGGTGGCGAGGTCGGCACGCGCGGCGTACGCGGTGCCGCCGAACGCGGACCAGGTGGAGTTGGTGAACTGGAGCCCGCCGTAGAAGCCGTTGCCGGTGTTGATGCTCCAGTTGCCGCCGCTCTCGCACTGGGCGACCTTGTCCCAGGTGGCGACGGAGGCGGCGGAGGCGGTGCCGGTGGTCAGGCAGGGGATGGTGAGACCGATGCCCGCGACGCCGAGGGTGGCGATCGCGCGACGGGTACGGCCGGACAGTCGGGTGCCGTTGGTGGGCAGCATGAAGACGCGGTCCTCTCCCACGCCTGCGAGGTGAGCTGTCGGATTCGGGCTGGAGTTGCCCGGCCGCGCTGTGGACGCGGCTTCACCCCTAGCCCGGGGCCGGTCCGTGGACCGGTCCTGGGCGAACTACCTGTGGTTCCCCCGCTCCTGCCGTGGTGCATTGCGCTGCCAGCGCGCCCGACGGCAGGACTCGGCGTCGCGGACGTGCTGGGTTCGTGTGGCCACGAACGGGGAGCACGTTAAGCAGAGGCGCGTTCAAACCGCAAACATGTGTGACGCTCGTCACGGTTTGCGAAATGCGTGCTGAGTGGCTGTCCTTCATGATCAGAAATGACCGATTTCCCGCAACGCCGGTCGCCGTCAATGCAACTGCCTATGCTTCAGAGCGTCGGCAGGACGCCGGCGAGCCGCAGCCGTCTGGGGAGAGGGCTACGCACCGATGGGCATCGACGAGGAGCCGGACGCCTCCCGTCCGGCCGCCCGGCCGACCGGAGCACATCGCCGGGCAAAGCACCGCAGAGTGGACATCCCACCCGAACCGTCCCGAACTCACTTGACCCGCCGGGCACTCCTGCGCTGGCTGGCCGTCGGCACCGCCTTCGCGGCGATCAGCGGCGAGGAGATCCTGCGCCGCTCGCTGACCGGCGAGACCCGGCTGATCACCCCGGCCGCCGTGATCGGGACGACCCCGACCGAGGCCGTCGGCCCGATGGGGCCCGACGGCGGCCACGGCGGCGCCCCGCCGGAGGGCACCGGCGCCCCGGGCGGCGCCCCCGAGCAGCCCGCCCCCGCGCCCACCGTCGACCAGGGCGGCCGCCGCTGGTCCGACCGGGCCGGCTGGGGCGGCAGCCCGCCGGGGCCGCGCAGCGCCGTGCGGATCACCGACCGGGTCCTGCTCGACACCGACGCCGAGATCGGCTCCCTGCTGGTCGAGCCGGGCGGTGCGCTGACCTTCGCCGCCGACCGCACCCTCACCCTCGCCGCCGCCGGCAACGTCGAGATCCGCGGCGCCCTCGCGCTCGCCCCCGACGGCGGCCACGTCCACACCCTGCGCTTCCCGGGCGTCGACGAGAAGCGCTTCCAGGGCGACGGCATGAAGGTGGTCGACACCGACGTCGGCCTCTGGGTCACCGGCGCCGGCCACCTGCGGCTGGACGGCGCGGCCAAGACCGCCTGGGTCCGTGCCGAGCGCGAGCTCAAGGCCGGCGACACCGTCGTCAACCTGGCCGCCCCGCCCGCCGGCTGGCTGCCCGGCGACGAACTCGCCGTCACCCCGACCGGCCCGCCGGACCAGGAGGGCTTCGCCGCCCGCTACGACCTCGTCACCATCCGGTCCGTCAGCGGAGCCGCCGTCACCCTGGAGGCCCCGCTGCGCCACGCCCACCCCCGGGTCGCCGCCGGAGGGGGCGTCACCGTCGGCGCCGAGGTGCTCAACCTGACCCGCAGCGTCCGGGTCGAGGGCAGCGCCAAGGGCCGCACCCACGTCCACCTCACCAGCTCCCGGCGCGCCGACGTCCGGCACACCGCGCTGCGCTGGGTCGGCCCGCGCGCCGACACCAAGGAGACCTGGAAGGGCCCGGACGGCGCCGCCCCGGTCACCGAGCCGGTGCTCGGCCGCTACGGGCTGCACTTCCACCGGCTCGGCGACGCCGCCCGCGGCACCGTCGTCGAGGGGGTCGTGGTCCGTGACGCCGGCAGCCACGCGTACGTTCCCCACGCCAGCCACGGCATCACCTTCCGCAGCTGCATCAGCCACGAGACGTGGGAGGACGCCTACTGGTGGGACGGGCCGCTGGACACCCGCACCCCCCAGCAGCCCTCCGACGACATCGTCTACGAGTCCTGCGTCGCCTCCCGCACCCTGCTCGAACCCAATCCCCGCGCCTACCGGCTGACCGGCTTCAACCTCGGCGCCGGCACCGGCGGCAAGGCGCTGGACTGCGTGGCGGTCGGCGTGCAGGGCGCCAACGGCGCCTCCGGCTTCGAGTGGCCGGAGAACAGCGAGGGCGTCTGGACCTTCCAGCGCTGCCTGGCCCACAACAACCTGCAGGACGGCATCTTCGTCTGGCTCAACGCCAAGCACCACCACGTGGTCACCGAGTTCGCCGCCTACCACAACGGCGGCTGGGGCATCGAGCACGGCGCCTACCTCAACGACTTCGACTACACCGCGAGCGTGCTCTACGGCAACGCGGGCGGGGGCGTGGCGCTGCACTCGCTCGGCCGGGACAAGGGGACCGTCTTCGACGGACTGCTGATCGACGCGGCCGGGCGCAGCGACTTCGCGGTCTCCACCGCCCGGCACGAACTCGCGGGGGAGTCGGTGACCTTCGGCCGCTGCCGCTTCACCGGCTACCGCCGGGCCGGGATCGCGTTCCGCGCCGGGGCCGACGGCGAACCGGACGACGTGCTGGTGCTGGACTGCGAGTTCGGCGGAAACGAGCTCTGGCTGGACCCGGAGGCGGGTCCGCCCAAGAACATCCTGCTGCGCCGGGCCGGGTCCACCGAGGTGCTCCAGGTGCGCCGGGCGGGCGAGGAGGGCACCGCCCAGCCGCAGTGGAACGCCGCCGCGGCTTCGGTGCCCACCCTGGCCGGCCAGTCGCGGCCGGTGCAGGTGCCCGCGCTGAAGCTGAAGGACGCCGCGGCGGCCACCACCCGGGTGGGGCGGTAGACGGCGCGAGAAGGGCCCGAAACGGTGCGTCCGTTCCGGGCCCTCCCTACCGAGGTACTGAGGTACTCAGGTCCTGAGGTCCTACTGCGCGGCGTGCCGGCCGGCGGCGCGCGGGCCGTCCTGCTCCTCGGCGCCGGCCTCGTCGGCCGCGGCCTCGGGGCCGACGGCCGGCAGCGCGGCCAGGTAGGTGGAGGCGACCAGCTGGCCCACCGCCTGGTAGGCGCCCAGCGGCGCGGCCGACGGGCAGCCGGACTCCTCGGCGGCCGCGGCGAGCAGCTCGGCGTCCGCCTCAGGGCCGATCACCAGCGGGGCGAGCGCCGGGTTCTGGGCGCCCATCTCCTTGAGGTGGGCGACGGCGTCGGCGACCGAGCCGGGCACGTCCAGCGCGGCGGCGACGACCGGCACGGCGAGCCGGGCGGCCAGCAGCATGCCGGTGATGCCGGCGGCGTCGGCCGAGGCCTGCCCGCCGACGGTGGTGAGCACCACGCCGTCGGCGGCGGTCGCGATGGCGAACAGCCGGGCCCGGTCGGCGCGGGCCAGCCCGGCCTCGGAGAGACGGACGTGGACGCCCTCGGCGAGCAGCGGGTGCGGGCCCAGCGCGTCGGTGACGGGGGCGCCGTACTGGGCGGCGAGCGCGTGCAGTCCGGGGAGGAAGTCGTGCGGGCCGGGTACCAGCGGCACCACGACCGGCACCGGCAGGCCGGCCTCGGCCGCCTCGGCCAGCAGCTCGGCGACGGTGCGCTCGCCGTTCGCCTCGCCGTCGCCGGAGGGCAGGTAGCCGGCGGCGGTGCGCACACCGTTCTGCTCGCTGCGGACGATGGACAGCAGCTCCTCGACGACGGGCCGGGATTCCGGTCCGGCGGCCGCGGGGACGGCGAGCAGCAGGGCCGGGGAACCGGCCGGGATCTCGGGGCGCTCGGGACGGCGGTGGCGCCCCCGCGCACGGGAGCCTGGAGTGCGGACGGGCAGTGGCGCGCCCGGGATGGCTGCGGTGCTCATGGCGGAGATCGTAGGACATCGGCCCGCCCGGTCCGCAGTCGGCTACCGAACCGGGCGGGACGGCCGCCGCGAAAAGCGGACATAACCGGCCCCGGGTCGGCAGTTCTCCCGGTACCCGCTCAGATGCGCCGGAACGGGAACCGCGTTGCCGCCTCCGTGCGTGAGATGTCTCACAGCGCGCGGGCGGCCTGACGGAGGGTCACGAAAGGGCGACTCCCGGCGTCCGAAGATCAACAATCGGCGGGTGGTCGCCTACGGGCGGTCATCGGCGGTCGGTCGATTCCATCTCTTATGTCCGTTTACGTACCGTCAGGCGGGTGCCTCGTGATGAGTTCCGGTTCGGTGTCGAAAAGGCCGTGCACCTGCAACGTCCCGTGCTGATGCACGTGCACTGGAGCTATCATCACGTCAAGTGAGGCGGTGTGCCGGGCCGGTACGGGGCCGGTCCGTCCGTTCGGCTGGGGCCGGGGCGCCGAGCTGAACGACCCACTCCGGAGCTCTTCGGGAGATTTCTATGCACGACACGCACGACACGTACAACGCGTACGACACGTACAACGGGATGGCCGCTACCGACCTTGAGGGCGTGGTCTGGCAGAAGAGCCTGCACAGCAACTCCCAGGGCAACTGCGTCGAGTTCGCCGCCCTTCCGGGCGGCGAGGTGGCGATGCGCAACTCGCGCTTCCCGGACGGTCCGGCCCTCATCTACACCCGGGCCGAGATCGCCGCACTGCTCCTGGGGGCGAAGGACGGGGAGTTCGACCACCTGGCGGTCTGACCGGCCGCCGGCTTCACCATCGGGGGGCCGTCGTGGGTGCTGACACCACGACGGCCTTTGTCTTTGTCCGGATACCCGCCCGGGGCCTCGCCGTCCGGGTTCCCCGGGTCCGCGGGCGCCGCCCGGGCCCCCGCTCCTGAACGCGCCGGGAACGCCGCGGCTCCCGCTCCGCCGCCGTGCCGAGCCGCCGCACGCGGATCGGAGGGGCGCCACCGCCGGGGGCTGCCGGTGCCCGCTGCCCGAGGGCCGCCGGTCGCCGTGCCGGGGTGTCGTTCGCCGTGCTGTGGTGGTTCCTCGGGAGCGCGCCGTCGGACGTGTGCCGTCGGTGCGTCACCGCCCGTGCGTCGCTCGCCGTCCGCCGTCCGCCGACCGGTCAGGCCGAGCGCCGGTGCCGTCCGCCGAACTCGGCCACCGGGGCCGGAGCCGTCCGCTGCGCCTCCTCCGCCTCGAACAGCGCCCAGACGACCTTGCCGCCGCCCAGCGGGTGCCAGCCCCAGGAACGGCTGAACGAGTCGACCAGGTGCAGGCCCCGGCCGGACTCCGCCACGAAGTCCGCCTCCCGGGCCACCGGGCCGATGTTGCTGGGGTCGCTCACCGCGCAGACCACTTGGGGCGCGCGGTGCACGAGGCTTATTCGGATCGGCAGCCGGCTCTCCATCGTCGGTTGCATGGGAAAGTCGTAGTCGTCCGCCGCGGTGGGACACGCGCCGATCGCGTGCCGCAGCGCGTTGGTCACCAGCTCCGAGGCCACCAGCGCGACATCGTCGAAGAGCTCGCCCAGCCCCCACCGCTGCAGGGCGGTCCTGGCGAAGTCGCGCGCGGTTCTGACAGCCTCATAGCGGGGAGCGAGCGTACAGGTGACCACATGGGGGTCGACTGCCAAAGCCGTTCCGGTGCTCATGAAGAGCTCCTCCCATAAGGGGGCGGACACGGCTGGACCCGCCGGGGTCATGCCGGTCACCTCCGACTCGCTCGGCCGCGCGGCCGCCCCTCGACCCGACGGCGCGCGCGCACGAGGGCCCGGAGGCGCGGGGGCGCTGCCGGGCCGGTGCACGGAATCGCGCGTGGGGTCGACGCGGAGCCCGCGGGATTGCCAGGGATGTGCAGGTGCACGTGCACCATCGTGCTCTGCGCTCACTGCAGATGCAAGAGTCGATTCACGTGCAGTCGTTCAAATGGCATATGCAAGCGCCGGATGCACGTGCATCCTGGTGTGTGGAGTGCAGAACTGATAGGAACATCCGTCAGTATCGGCACCGTGAGCGCTCAACTGATGGCAGACTGTGCGCTGTTTGCCCTAGGTGGAGGTTAGGACCGCATGACCACAGTTCAGCCGGGCGGCGGCTCGATGGTCCGCCGGATCCTCCTCGGCTCCCAGCTGCGCCGGCTCCGCGAGACGCGCGGCATCACCCGCGAGGATGCGGGCTACGCGATTCGCGCCTCCGAGTCCAAGATCAGCCGCATGGAACTCGGCCGCGTCAGCTTCAAGGAACGTGATGTCGCCGACCTGCTCAGCCTCTACGGCGTGGACGACGGCCTCGAACGCGAGGCACTGCTCGGCCTGGTCCGCGAGGCGAACAAGTCGGGCTGGTGGCACAGCTTCAACGACGTCCTGCCGGGCTGGTTCCAGACCTATGTCGGCCTGGAGGAGGCCGCTGCCCTGATCCGTACCTACGAGGTCCAGTTCGTCCCCGGCCTGCTCCAGTCCGAGGAGTACGCACGGGCGGTTTTCGGCCAGAGTCGGCCGGTGATCAGCGAGGAGGAGGTGGAGCGCCGGGTCAGCCTGCGCATGCGCCGCCAGAAGCTGCTCACCGAGGGCAACAGCCCGCGGCTCTGGGCGGTCATCGACGAGGCCGCGCTGCGCCGGCCGGTCGGCGGGCCCAAGGTGATGCGCGGCCAGGTCCAGTACCTGATCGACGCTGCCGAGCAGGCCAACGTGGTCATCCAGGTCATGCCGTTCCGCTTCGGCGCGCACGCGGGTGAGTCCGGTGCGTTCACCATCCTGCGGTTCCCCGAGCAGGACCTCGCCGACGTGGTCTACCTGGAGCAGCTGACCAGCGCGCTGTACCTGGACAAGCGCGACGACGTCGACGCCTACATCCAGGTCATGGAGCGGCTCTGCGTGGACAGCCTCACGCCCGAGCGGACCATCGACCTGCTGGCCTCGATCCTGAAGGAGCGCTGAGCGGGAGCCGGGAGGCCGCCGGGAGACCGGAGCACGACGCAGGAGCGGCCGCCGGCCGCCGCGGGTCAGCCGCGGGCCGGCGGCCGCTCCCGCTCCGGCGGGAGGGGCTGCGGCGGGCGGCCCAGCCGCCAGGGCAGGTCGTAGCGACGGAACAGGTCGGCGCGGATCGGGGCCAGCGGAAGCTCCGCCCCGGGCAGCAGCACGCCTATGCAGCCGCCCATCAGCGCGCTGCGCAGCACCGCGTGCTCGGCCGCCGGGTCGGGCGCGCCCCAGTCGCGCAGCAGCTCCTGGATGATGGCGCCGAGCTGCTGCTGCTCCGGGTCCTGGACGAACGCGCCGGCGTCCGGGTCGAGGATCAGCGCGAGGTGCGAGCGCATCACCCGCGGGTGGTCCATGGCCAGGCCGAGCACCGCGTCGATGGCCCGGGCCAGCCGGGCCTCCGGGCCCGCGTCGGGGGCCAGCTCGTCGAGTGCGGCGGAGAGCGACTGGTGCATCATCCGGTGGGTCGCGGACTGCATCAGCAGCCGCTTGCCGTCGAAGTAGTAGGACAGCAGCCCGCGGGCGAGTCCGGCCCGCTCGGCGATGTCGGTCAGCGTGGTACCGGCGTATCCGCGAAGGTCGACCAGTTCGACGGTGGCCCTCATGATGCGTCGCCGGGAGCGCTGCCGCATCTCCTCATTGACCGAATCCCCGCGAGGTGCCATCGTGTCTGCTCCGTACGTTCGTTGGCTGGCGGCCAATATACTGGCCGGGCCGGCGACCGAACCGCGGCGGCCGGCCCTTGGCCGGGTGGCCCTGTCCGGTCCGTACGGAGGCGCCGGCCCTACCAACACGGGGGTTTGGTAGAGCCGGCGCCCGGTCCGTCGACGAGGGTCGGACTCCGGCGCCGGGCCCCTTCGGCCGAGGGGCGCCCGCCGTCGTCCGGCGTTCGTGGATCA
Source organism: Kitasatospora sp. NPDC057692 (assembly GCF_042799475.1). Classification (NCBI taxonomy): domain Bacteria; kingdom Bacillati; phylum Actinomycetota; class Actinomycetes; order Kitasatosporales; family Streptomycetaceae; genus Kitasatospora; species Kitasatospora sp. NPDC057692. The sequence goes on from NZ_JBHVIV010000013.1 coordinate 137,098, forward strand.
GTTCTTGCTGAGGACCTCGTCGCGCCGCTCAGCCAGGTCTTCCCGGCTTACTGACGGATAATCATAATCCGGAACGCGCACCGGAGTTGCCTTCTTCCGCCGATCGAGCACGGCACCGGCCACGGCGATCACCAGGCCGACCAGCGCGACCCCGGTGACGAAGAGCAGCGCGGGCCGGTAGCCGTCCAGCTGGGCCTGCGCGGTGGTGCCGCCGTCGGCGCCGGCGGTGATGATCGCGGTGGCGCCGGCCAGGACGACCGCGGTGCCCACCTGGACCGCGGTGTTCACCAGCCCGGAGGCGAGCCCCTGCTCGTCGTCGGCCACCCCGTCGGTGGCGGCGATGTTCACCGAGGGGAAGACCAGCGCGAAGCCGACGCCGAGCAGGATGATCGACGGCAGCACCAGTGCCGGGTAGGAGCCGTGCTCGTCCAGCCGCATGAACAGGGCGAACGCGCCGGCCAGGCCAAGCAGGCCGATCGGCATCAGCCGGCCGGTGCCGAAGCGGTCCACCACCGGGCCCATGAACGGCGCCGAGAGGGCGACCATCGCACCGGTCGGGAGCAGCGCGAGCGCCATCGTCAGGGCCGACCAGCCGAGCAGGTTCTGGAGGTAGAGCGTGACCACGAACTGGAAGCCGCCGTACGAGCCGGCCATCGCGAAGGCGATCACATTGGCCCGGGCGACCGCGCCGTTGCGGAAGATGCCGAGCCGCACCAGCGGGTGCGCGGTGCGGCTCTCGACGACGAGGAAGGTCGCGACGAGCAGCACCACGGCGGCGAGCGAGCCCAGGGTGCGCGCGCTGAGCCAGCCCGCGCCCTGCGCCTCGGTGGCGGTGAAGACCAGCAGCAGGACGGCGGTGGTGCCGGTGACGGCGCCGAGCACGTCGTAGCGGCCGTGCGGCTTCTCCTCGACCGGGCGGGGGAGCAGCCGGACGGCGAAGGCCAGCGCGATCAGCGCGATCGGGACCGGCATCAGGAAGGTCCAGCGCCAGCCGACCGAGGTGAGCAGCCCGCTGAGCACCAGGCCGAGCGAGAAGCCGCTGGCGCCGCAGGTGGCGTAGATCGACAGCGCCCGGTTGCGGGCCGGGCCCTCGGGGAACGTCGTGGTGATGATCGACAGGCCGGCCGGAGCGGTGAAGGCGGCCGCGACGCCCTTGAGGAAGCGGGTGGCGATCAGCAGGCCGCCGTCGTCGACCAGGCCGCCGAGCAGGGAGGCGGCGGCGAAGACGGCGAGTGCGGCGAGGAAGACCCGGCGCCGGCCGAGCAGGTCGGCGGTGCGGCCGCCGAGCAGCAGCAGGCCGCCGTAGCCGAGCACGTAGCCGGAGACCACCCACTGCAGGGTGGAGGTGGAGAGGTGCAGTTCGGAGCCGATGGAGGGCAGGGCGATGCCGACCATCGAGACGTCCAGGGCGTCCAGGAAGAGTGCGGCGCAGAGCACGATCAGAGTGCCCCAGAGGCGGGGTGTCCAGTGGCCCCCGGCAGCTGACGGTGCGTCGGGTGTCGTGGCGGTCGCTGTGGTCATGGCGCAAGACACTACATGCACGTGCATTCAATGCAAGTGAATAAGATGTTAACGCATAAGTTGCTGCCGCCTGTGATACTGTGGCGCGGTGGCTGAACTCGACTCCCCGGCGGAGGCAGGTCTGGTCGCCCAGTGGCGCGACCTGCTGGCCCGCCATGCCCAGACCTCCTGCCTGCTCGACCGCGAGCTGGGGGAGAAACACGGCCTGGGCATGAGCGAGTTCGAGGTGCTGGAACGCCTCGTCGAGGGCTGTGACGGCACCGGCGGCGGACTGCGGGTCCAGGAGCTCGCCCCCACCGTGCACCTCAGCCAGAGCGCGCTGTCCCGGCTGATCGGCCGGTTGGAGAAGGCCGGGCTGGTCACCCGCGCGATGTGCGCCGAGGACCGGCGCGGCATCAAGGTCGCGCTGACCGACGAGGGCCACCGCCGCTACGTCGAGGCGCGCCCGCTGCACCGCGAGGTGCTCTCGCTCACCCTGGCCGAGGACCCGGCGGGCGTCTGCGGACCGATTCCGGACTGACCCCGCGCCAGCATGCGGGCCGCCGCCGGCGCGGGTCGGTCGGTGCGCGCCGGTCAGCGCAGGGCGAGCAGGCCCGGCGCCGCGGCCAGGACGACGACCGCGGCGGGCGCCGCCAGGGCGGCCAGGGTCAGCCGCAGCCGGTTCGGCACGGACAGCCGCGGCCGCCCCGCCAGCAGCCGGTCCACCCGCCTCGGGGACTGCGCCAGCCCCGGCGGGCAGGAGCCGAAGACCCCGCGCCCCAGATTGATCTCGGCCAGCGCCAGGGCCGTGGTGTGCCGCCCGTGCCGGCGCGCCGCCCGGTCGTCCGCCGCCAGCTCCACCAGCTCGCCCACCTGGTCCCGGAAGGCGCTGAACACCCCGACCCCGGGGAACCCGGAGGCGAGCGCCTGGGCGCCCTGCGCCAGCCAGTGGTGCCGGGCCCGGACGTGCCCGCGCTCGTGGCTGAGAACCGCCGCCAGCTCCCGGTCGGTCAGCTGACGCATCGCCCCGGTGGTCACCACCAGCCGGGAGTCGCTCCCGGGCAGCGACCAGGCCTCCGGGCGGACGTTCTCCAGCACCACCAGCCGCTCCCGGCGCGGCCGGGCGCCCTGACCCGAGGGCGGCTCGATCGACTCCGGCAACGGAGGTGACAGCTTTGCCAGTTGGGCGTGCCGCCGGGCGCGCAGCGCCTTCGCCGTCCGGACCTCGCGGGTCAGCGCGACCAGGGTCTGCAGGCCGCCCGCCGCCAGGACCGCCGCGCAGAGCCGGCCCCAGCCCTCCGCGTTGTGCAGCCCGTACGCGGCCTCGACGCCGTTCGGCGCGCAGGAGAACAGCACCCCGCGCAGGGCGGGCAGAGCGGCCATCGCGGCGAGCACCAGGCTCAGCGCGCAGCACAGCAGCACGGCCACCACCAGGCACTGCCAGACCAGCAGCGCCAGCACCGGTTCGCGCTCCACCCAGCGCGCCCGGGTCAGCAGCCGGGGAGCGGCGGTGGCGAGCAGCAGTCCGAGCAGCAGCAGGCCGAGCAGGGCCGTCATGGCATGGGCTCCCCGAGGACGCACGGAGCGCGACAGTGCGCTTCCCGCCAACTTATGCGCTGCCGGGGCGGGGCGGTACGACTTTCGGCCACCCGTGACCAACGCCACGACCGTGTTCCGGCGTGGCGGGTTCGCGGTGGCCCCGCGCGGCGGCCGGGCGGCGGTCGCGGCGCGGCTACATGGTCAGGAGCATGGCGAACATGCCGATCACCACCGACAGCCGGCAGGCCCGGGGCAGTCCGGCCGCGGCCGCCGGCACCGTGCCGCCGGACCCGCTCAGCAGCCGGCTGCCGGACCACAGCGCGTACCCGCCGAAATAGGCCAGCAGCGCGCCGGTCAGCGCCGGCGAGCCCGCCGCCGCGTGGTGCCCGGCGTGGCCGGGCCCGGCCGCCATCGCCAGCGCCATGTAGGTCATCGCCAGTGCGCCGACCGCGTGGTGCAGCCGGTGCGCGCGCCGGGCCGGGCGGCGGACGGCCGCGAGCAGCAGGAGTACGGCGGGCGGGCCGTACACCCAGGCCCACACCTCGCCGGGCACGGCCGTCCCGGTCACCGCCATGGCCGCCATCCCGCAGCCCATCAGTCCCTCGGCGAGGTCCGACTCGTGGGCGCCCAGCCGCCGCGGCCCGGCGTCCGGCGCGGGGCCGGCCGCCCCCTCGGCCGGTGCGCACGGGGCGCGGCGCAGCCGGGAGAGGCAGTAGCCCCCGGAGGCCGCGGTGAGGGCGGCGAGCAACCAGCTGACCAGGTTCGGACCGTGCAACGGCGGCCTCCCGGGCGGCGCGGACGGGCGTCCCGTCCACGGTCGCCGCTCGCCGGGGCCCGCAGCAGGGCGCGTACGGGGGCGCATGGTGGTGACGGGCGCGGTGCGGCCGGCCGTCAGCGCCCGTCGTCCGCCGGGCCGGTCGTCGTCGGCCGTTCGGCCGCCGGGCCGGCCGCCGCTACGGGGCGAGCCGGCCGGAGGCGATCACCCGGCTGAGGAACCGCCGGGTCCGCTCCTGCCGAGGGTCCCCGAACAGCTGCTCAGGCGGCCCCTGTTCGAGCACCACCCCGCCGTCCAGGAAGCACACCTGGTCGGCGACCTCGCGCGCGAACCCCATCTCGTGCGTGGCGAGCAGCATCGTCATCCCCTGCTCCTTGAGGTCCCGCACCACCGCCAGCACCTCGCCGACCAGTTCCGGGTCCAGTGCGGCGGTGATCTCGTCGAGCAGCAGCAGCCGGGGCCCGGTGGCCAGCGCCCGCACGATGGCCACCCGCTGCTGCTGCCCGCCGGAGAGCCGGTCCGGGTACTCCCCGGCCTTCGCGGCCAGTCCCAGACGGTCCAGCAGTTCCAGCGCCCGCTCCCGCGCCTCGCCGCGCGCCACGCCGTGCACCCGGCGCGGGGCGAGCGTCACGTTCTCCAGCACCGTCAGATGCGGGAACAGGTTGTAGGACTGGAACACCACGCCGATCCGCCGCCGGACGGCGTCCTCGTCCACCCGCGGGTCGGTGATCTCGGCGCCGTCCAGGAAGACCGCCCCGTCGTCGATCCGCTCCAGCAGGTTGACGCACCGCAGCAGGGTCGACTTGCCGGAGCCGGACGCCCCGATCAGCGCCGTCACCGAGTGCTCGGGGACGGCGAGGTCCACCTCGCGGAGCACCGGCGGACCGGCTCCGAAGCCCTTGCGCACGGCCTCCAGCCGCAGGACCGGCCCGGGGCCGGCGGGATCGGCCGTCACGGCACCCCTCCTTGGTCTCGGCGGCGGTTCATCCGGGTGGTCAGCCAGCCGGTGAACCGCGTCAGCGGGATGGTCAGCGCGACGAAGACGAGCGCCGCCACCAGGTACGGCGTGGAGTTGAACGAACGGCCGTTGATGATCTTCGCCGCGTACACCGCGTCGATCACCCCGCCGATCGACACCAGACCGGTGTCCTTCTGCAGGCTGACCAGGTTGTTGAGCAGCGGCGGCACCACCCGGCGCACCGCCTGAGGCAGCACCACGAACCGCATCGCCTGGGCGTGCGACAGGCCCAGCGAGCGGGCGGCGGCCAGCTGCCCCGGGTGCACCGACTCGATCCCGGCCCGGAACACCTCGGAGACGTACGCCGTGTAGGTCAGCACCAGCGCCGCGCCGCCCAGCCAGAGCGGGTCGGTGGTCACCCCGGTCAGCCGCAGCGCCGGGACGCCGGTGATCATCACCAGCAGGCAGATGATCATCGGCAGGCCGAGGAAGAAGTCCACGTAGGCGGTGGCCAGCAGCCGCACCGGCAGGAAGACCGGCCCGCGCAGCGTGCGCAGGGCCGCGAGCAGCAGGCCGAGCACCAGGATCAGCACCCCGCAGACGGCCATCAGCTCCAGGTTGATCCGCAGCCCCTTGAGCACCTCGGGCAGCGCCTGCCGGGCGTACTCGGCGCTGAGGAACGACCGCCGCACGGCCGGCCAGCCCGGTGAGCCGACCACCAGCGCCACCACCGCACCGGCCGTCACCAGGGTCGAGGCGGTGGCGACCAGCGCCGAACGGCGGGCGCGCCGGCGGCGGTAGGCCTCGTGGGCCAGCCGCCGCGCCGAGGGCCGGTACCCGGCCGGGCCGGCCGCCTCCTCGGCGAGCGACGGGCCCGCCTCCCCGGTGCTCACGGGAGGACGGGGGCGGCGACGGCGTCGGAGAGCCACTCCTTCTCCAGCGCCGCCAGCGTGCCGTCCGCCCGCAGCGCGTCCACCGCGGCCGAGACGCAGCCGGTCAGCCGCGATCCCTTGTCCAGCACCAGCCCGAACTGCTCGCCCCCGCCCGCCCCGGCCAGCTGGCCGACCACCTGGGCCTCCGTCACCTCCGCGCCGGTGATGTAGAAGGCCGTCGGCAGGTCCACCACCAGCGCCTCGACCTGGCCGTTGCGCAGCGCGGCCTTCGCGAGGTCGTTGGAGTCGAAGACGGCGGGCTGCGCCGTCGGCCGGATGGTGCCGGTGATCGCCTCCAGGCTGGTGGTGCCGACCTGGGCGCCGAGCTTGACCCCCTTGAGGTCGGCCAGGCTGTGCGCCGAGGCGGCCTTGGAGCTCTTCAGCGCGATCACCGCCTGCCGGACGTCGTAGTAGCCGGAGGAGAAGTCCACCGCCTGGCGGCGTTCGGGGCTGATCGACACCTGGTTGACGTCGAAGTCGAACTCCTTGGGGCCGGGCGCGGTCGCCTTGCCGAACGGGGTGACCACCCAGGACACCTTCTCCTTCGGGTACCCCAGCTTCGCCGCGACCGCGTACGCCACCGCCGACTCGAAGCCCTTGCCATTCTCCGGCCGGTCGTCCGAGAACCACGGCTCGTAGGCGGGCTTGTCCGTGCCGACGGCCAGCGTCCCCGCCGTCCGGGTGGGCAGCGCGCCGGGCGCGCAGTCGGCGGCGCCGTTCGGGGCCGACGCGGCCGGGCCGGCGGCGGGCTCCTCGGCGGCGCAGCCGGTGACCGCGGCCAGCACGGTCGCGGCGAGCAGGACGGCGACGGCGGAGGTGCGGGGGAGGGGCATGGCGGTGCTCCTGGGCGCGGGGGGTCGGACCGGTCGGGTGGGAAACCTCCCCCGGTGGCGGGTCCCGGACACGCGCGGCATCGTCGCCTTGGGAGGCTTCGCCCCGCGCTGTCCGGAAGATCCCGCCGACTGTTCACACGCCCGCCACACGCGCCCGGGACGCCGCTCACCGAAGATCCGCCGCCAGGACCCCCCTTGAACAGAAGAACCTTTCGTACTTATGGTGGTCTCGTTGAAAACCCTCCTGTCGAAGTGAGTCCCCGATGCAGAATCTTTCGCCAAGGCTCGCTGTGGCGGCCGACGCCCCGGCCCAGAACCTCGCCGAGCACCCGGCCTGGCTGCGTCTGAAGGACGCCGTCGAGTCCCTGCGCCCCCTGCAGTCCAAGGACGGCTCCATCGACCTGTCCGTCGTGCAGCGCCACACCGTCGACCCGCTGGTCGCGACCGTGCGCACCGCGGTCGCGGAGCTGGCCCCGCACTTCCCGCACGACGCCGTCTACCTGGCCGCCGTCGACGCCGACCTGGCCAAGTGGGCCGACACCGGCTACCGGGAGCCCGACTTCCTGGACTCGCTGCTCGCCTTCCAGCCCGCCGACCAGCGCGAGGACGGCCTGCAGCACCTGGTCGTCTTCCCGATGTACACCCAGAACGGCAACCCGGACCGCAACCTCGAGGCCGTCCTGCTGAACGTCGTGTGGCCCGAGTGGCTGGCCGAGCTGGAGCGCACCCGCTTCGACAACCCGATGTTCGTGCCGATCACCTTCAACGACTTCACGGCCGGCTACGACACCAACTCCGCCGTCCTCTTCCCCGAGACCGTGGCCGTGCGCAAGGCGCCGGAACGTTTCACCTGGGGCGGTATCTTCTGCGACCGCGAGGCCGCCCGCTTCCGCGTCGTCTCCACCAACGCCGTCGAGCTGCTCGGCCTGGACATCCCCGCCGACGCCGCGAGCCTGCTGGAGGACCAGGAGCGCTCGCAGCAGACCTTCGTGCTCTGGGACCTCATCCACGACCGGACCCACAGCCACGGCGACCTGCCGTTCGACCCCTTCATGATCAAGCAGCGCAGCCCGTTCTGGATGTACGGCCTGGAGGAGCTCCGCTGCGACCTCACCACCTTCAAGGAGGCGGTGAAGCTGGAGACCGAGGGCAACGAGCACGCCCGCGACGTCCAGTACGCGATCCTCTTCGACCGCCTCTTCCGCTTCCCGGTCAGCGGCGACCGCGTACGCAACTACGACGGCATGGGCGGCCAGCTGCTCTTCGCCTACCTGCACAAGAACGACGCGCTGCGCTGGCGCGACAACCGCCTGAGCATCGACTGGGACCGCGCCCCGCAGGTCACCAACGAGCTCTGCGCCGAGATCGAGACCCTCTACCGCGACGGCATCGACCGCCCCAAGCCGGCCCACTGGATCGCCGCCTACGAGCTGGTCTCCCGCTACCTCACCCCGCACCCGGCCTCCACCTGGGCGAAGGGCACCGAGGCGCTGCCGTTCGACCTCACCGACGGCAAGGCGCTCAACAAGGCGCTGTGCGACGCTGTGCTCCCCGACGAGTTCCCGCTGAGCATGTTCTACGAGGCCCTCTCGAAGAAGCTCGGCGGCGTCATCGCCTCGACCGCCGGCATCACCGGTGCCGGCCTGCAGGGAGCTGCCGCGTGACCACCGCACCCAAGGGCCCGCTGACCGGCAAGGTCATCGCCGTCGCCGGAGCCAGCGGCCCGGCCGGCCAGGCCGTGCTGCGCCGCCTCGCCGCCGACGGCGCCACCGTCATCGGCGCCGACATCGACGCCCGGCGCCTGGAGTCCGCGCTCGACTCCGTGCGCGTCGCCGTGCGCGGCGCCCGGATCAGCGGCCAGGTCATCGACCTCCTCGACCCGCAGGAGGTCCACGACTGGGCCGACCACCTGGAGGCCGAGCACGGCCACGTCGACGGCGTGTTCCACCTCGTCGGCGGCTGGCGCGGCAGCAAGACCTTCTTCGACAGCCGGCTCGACGACTGGGACTTCCTGCACGACACGGTCGTGCGCACCCTCCAGCACACCTCGCTGGCGTTCCAGCCCGCCCTGGTCCGCAGCGAGTCCGGCCGGTACGCGATGATCTCCGCCGCCGCCGCGCACAAGCCCACCGCGGGCGGCGCCGCCTACGCCGCCGCCAAGGCCGCCACCGAGGCCTGGACGCTCGCCATGGCGGACTCCTTCCGCAAGGAGACCACCGCCGAGGACGGCAAGCCCACCGCCGCGGCTGCCATCCTGGTGATCAAGGCGCTGGTCAGTCCCGAGATGCGGGCCGAGAAGCCGGACGCCAAGTTCGCCGGTTTCACCGACACCGCCGACCTCGCCGCACACCTGGCGGGCCTCTGGGACCGCCCCGCAGAAGAACTGAACGGACAGCACCTGTGGCTGACAGCCCAATGACCGACATCTCCGCGACCGACCCCTCCGGCCGCACGGACGCGGTACGGCGGCACGACCCCGCCGTCCGCGGCTTCGCCAGCGACAACTACGCCGGCGTGCACCCCGAGATCCTCACCGCGATAGCCCTCGCCAACGGCGGCCACCAGGTCGCCTACGGCGAGGACGACTACACCGCGCACCTGCAGGACGTCTTCCGCCGCCACTTCGGCGACCAGGCGGAGGCCCACCCCGTCTTCAACGGCACCGGCGCCAACGTCGTCGCCCTGCAGGCCCTGCTCCCGCGCTGGGGCGCGGTGATCGCGGCCGAGTCCGCCCACATCAACGTGGACGAGGGCGGCGCGCCGGAGAAGATGGGCGGCATCAAGCTGCTCACCGTCCCCACCCCGGACGGCAAGCTCACCCCCGAGCTCATCGACCAGCAGGCGTGGGGCTACGGCGACGAGCACCGCGCGCAGCCGCTCGCGGTCTCGATCACCCAGAGCACCGAGCTCGGCACCCTCTACACGGTGGAGGAGATCCGGGCGATCGTCGACCACGCGCACCAGCTCGGCATGCTGGTCCACGTGGACGGCTCGCGCCTGGCCAACGCGGCCGCCTCGCTCGGGGTCCCGCTGCGCGCCTTCACCACGGACGTGGGCGTCGACGTGCTGTCCTTCGGCGGTACGAAGAACGGCCTGCTGTTCGGCGAGTGCGTGGTCGTGCTCAACCCCGAGAAGGTCCGGAACATCAAGTTCCTGCGCAAGACCTCGATGCAGCTCGCGTCGAAGATGCGCTTCGTCTCGGTCCAGTTCGAGGCGCTGCTCTCGGGCGACCTCTACCTCCGCAACGCCGGCCACGCCAACGCCATGGCCGCCCGCCTGGAAGCGGCCGTCCGCGGGATCGACGGCGTGACCGTCGTCCGCCCGGTCCAGGCGAACGCGGTGTTCGCGATCCTCCCGCGCGAGGTGAGCGAGCGGCTGCAGAAGCGCTACCGCTTCTACTTCTGGAACGAGCACACCGGCGAGGTCCGCTGGATGTGTTCCTTCGACACCACGGAGGCGGACATCGACGCCTTCGCGGCGGCCATCGCCGAGGAGATGGGCCGCGCCTGAGCGAGGCCCTGAACCGCAGATCGTCCCGTCCTGCGCCAGCAGGGCGGGACGATTTGCATGTGGCGGGCCCGTCCCCGTACAGTTCCGGAGTCGCCGCGAGAGAGCGGGGACAAGCGGAAAGCGAAGTCCGATGAATGAAACTCC